>RFIK01000020.1 GCA_003695605.1 Chlorobiota bacterium | reverse complement strand
TTGCGCACGCCTATGTTCGTACCCACCTCGACCGCGGTAGGCTCAAGCTCGACTCGCTCGACGCAATCTTTCCCCGCTATGGAGGGGAAGAACAGCCGCGTGTGTACGGCCACGGCACCGTCGCGCTTACCGGTACTAACGACGTCGAGCTTTGGCTTGGAAGCGAACATATGCCACTTCGGCGGCTGCTCAAGAGCAGCTTCGCACCAGAATTGCTCTCTGCAACTGTCACACTCCGCAGCAGCGGATCCACGCTTGATAGTCTCCGCGTTGCACTCGCTGCAGATGTTACTGAGCTTGTCTTCCAGGATCGTGCAGTCTTCCCATTCCAGCTTACCGCAGCGCTCGATTTCGACCAAACCGGACGCCGCGTTGTGATGATTAGCTCACCGCAGATTTCAGCACGGATTGTTGGCCAATACGGGCTTGCCGCACTCGGACGCACAGTAGGCTCCCACATCACGCTCACCGACACGCTCATTCGATGGATGCTCGGCTACGCCACAGGGAGGCCAACAGCATCGCTGCCGGCAATCGAATCTGCCGACACAGTGGAGGCTACGTTCTCGCTCCACGTACAGAGCCTTGCATTGCTCGCACCGCTGTTTGCACCGCTTGTCATCGAAGCTGAGGGCGTTCTTGCTGGAAGCATCTCCACTACTGGATCGCGCAGCAGGGTTGCACTTGATACACTTTCCCTTCGCCGCGTGATTGCAGCCGAACCGGACGGCTTTTACCTCGCCTCGATGCCACTGGAAGCATCACTCGATGCTGCATTCGCAGAACTGGACCGCTCACCGCGTGTGGAGACAGCACGCCTCCGCGTTGCGGTTGACTCAGTCTTGCGTATCGGCAGTGTCCGCATCGTTCGTCCTGCACTTGATTGGCGATGGGATGGCTCGCAGCTGTCGCTCACAAGTGACACCGCTTGGATTGAGAACACGCTCCCGATCCAAGTCTCCGCACTCATCGAGCCACAGCCGATGGGCGGCTACACCGTCCGCGTCAATCGAGCACTCATCGGTCTTTCGCCAAGCTTCACCTGGAGCGTGACTACGCCACTGGTGGCAACGATGGACGCCGGCACGCTTACTGGTGCTGCGCTCTTTCGCCAGGAGCAGAGCACGGCCACGCTCAATCTTGAAGGGAACGTTACAGCGGAGGGACCCAATTTCCGTGTCGCGCTGCGAAGGTTCGATCTTGGCACGCTGAGAGCAATCCCCACCCTCAGTGACCTTGAGCTTATCGGGCAGCTCGACGGACAGCTCGATTCGCTCGTCATCTATGCCGACGGAAGTTGGGAGCGGCCCCGTGTGCTCATCAACGCGACTTTCGGTGAACTTCTCTATGGGCAGATCGAGCTTGGCCAGCAAGAGGTAACGCTTGACTACGACGGCGCTTTCCTTCGCGGGAGCACAAGTTTGCTCCTCAACGGTGCAAATGGAGAGCAACGCACAGCGCTCGACGTTCGATTGCAACAGGTGCCGCTCGATTTTTCTCTCGTTCCATTCCGCTCAGCGATTCGGGAGCATGAGCACTTGGCGGTGTTTCTGCAGGCAAGCCAACTCCCACTGACAATTGTCGAGCCATTTCTGCCAGCGATTTCTCAGCTTCGCGGATCGGCAGAGGCCTTTGTCCGTATCGAAGGATCGCTGCCGGGGAAGATCGAATTTTCGGGCACTGCACGCTACGCAGACGCAGAGTTTCTCGTACCGGCAACGAACATTCGCTACCGCAGCAGCGGGGTGCTTTCACTCCACAACAATGTGCTTGAGCTCGATACGCTCGTGCTCAGGAATGACCCTGCCGATTTGATCGGCGGCTACGCCCTTGCATCTGGACACATCACGTTTAGCGGCTTCCAGCCTGACTCGCTCGACATCCGCATCCGCATCCCTGGCGACCGCGGTTTCCTGGTGATGAGTTCGGCGACAGCAGCGGTTAATTCGACGATGTACGGACGGGTGGTCATCTCCACTGACGACGACCGTCGCGAGCGTGAGCTACGCTTCTACGGCACCATTGCCGAACCACGGCTTGGCGGATTCTTGAGCATCGAAGATGCGGACGTTACCTTCCCACCAACCACAGCTGTTACTGCGCAGACCTCGTCCTTTCGGTACCAGAAAACAGGCGAAGGCTATCTCCTCACCGATGTTGTCACAATTACCCCGCACACCGATACAAGCATTGGCGACATTCCTCCACGGCAACCGAGTGCACGTTCTGCTGTGCGGTTGAGCATCGCGCCGGGCTTCACCGAGCGGCTCTTTACGAGTGTGGACGTCAAGCTCCGCCGGCAGATCCGTGTCAAGATGGACTTTTCGGGTGTCGAGCAGCTCGTTGCCTTCGTCGAACAGGAAAACCGAGCCGAGTACTTACGCTTCATTCGTGATGGTAGCCGTCGGACAGAACTGCGTGGGACTCTCGTGGTTGATCCCAGCTCGACGTACAAGTTCTACAGCACGTTCACAGCAAGCGGGAAGTTGCGGTTCACCACAGGTGCACTCGACAACCCTGAGGTGGATCTGCAAGCAGTCTACGACGGCGAGCGCGTCATCGGAAGCGACAACCGCCGCGAGCGCTACCGAGTGCTGCTCTCCATTACTGGTACGAAGCGCCAGCCGCGGGTGCGGATGAGCTATGAACTCAACGGCGAAACTGCACCCGGCATGCGCGGCGACTCCAGCCGCATCATGACCAATGCGCTTTTGCTTCTCCTGTTCGGTCGCACGCAGGAGGAACTCACCGGCGGTGCCAATGGAAGTGTTGCAACCTCTGCTCTTGACCAAAGCGTCAACGCAGCGCGATCGGCTGCCGTCTCAGCATTCTTGACGAACGCACTGCAGGGCGGCGTCATCAAGAACGTCAACGTTGACTTCGGATCGAGCGATGTCACAAGTCTATCGCAAGCGCGGATTATGCTGACCGGGCAACTCTTTGGCGCGAACGTGACCGTCGGTGGCTCGGTGGCGGACTTAGCTCAGAATAGCCAAATCATGCTCGATCTTTCGATCGGGAATGCACTCGGCATCGAATGGCTCCGGAATCTTGTCGCACAGTTTCAGGCAACTGCAAATCCAGGGCAAAGTCTCTCCCGCCAGCAGAAGCAGTGGGAGTTTCGCCTGGGCTGGCGGGTGCCGTAGCGTATGTTCCACTTGTTCTGAGGGCACGATGAACCTTCTTCGGCTCGATGAGCACAGTCGCCGCGATCGACTCCGCTTCGTCAAATCGCAGTGGCGCTTCTACCAAGGTGACCCGCGGTGGGTGCCGCCATTGATTTTCGATCGAATGAAGTTGCTCGACGTCCGCCGTAACCCATTCTACGAGCACAGTAAAATCGCACTCTTCCTGGCAGAAGATCGAACGGGGCCACTCGGACGCATCGCTGCAATCGTCAACGACAACCACAACCGCACGCACAACGACCGTGTCGGCTTTTTCGGGTTCTACGAGAGTATCCACTCTCAGGAGGTCACACGCGCACTCCTCGATGCTGCTGCTGAGTGGCTCCAGCTCCACGGAATGACACACATCCGCGGCCCCGTCAACCCCTCGATGAATGATGAATGTGGCTTGCTCATCGAAGGATTCGACCGTCCGCCGGTTGTCTTGATGACCTACAACCCACCGTACTATTCAGCATTACTCGAAGGCTGGGGCTTGCAGAAAGCGATGGACCTCTACGCATACCTGCTCGATCAAGGTAGCTACCGCTCCGAAAAGCTCAATCGTTTGCTCGATACCGTGCGCCAACGCACGGGCGTTCTGATACGAGCGATGGATTTCCGCGACCGCACACAATTCCGCCGCGACGTCGAGATCCTTCGGGACCTCTACAACACTGCATGGGAAAAAAACTGGGGCTTTGTGAAAATGACCGACGCAGAGTTCGACTTTCTCGCCGCTGATCTCAAGCAAATCGCCGACCCGAACCTTGTCCTCATCGCCGAAGTCGGCGGTCGCCCTGTCGGTTTCGCCCTCGCGCTGCCGGACATCAACCAATGCCTGATCCACAATCGGAGCGGGCGCTTCCTGCCAGGCCTCTGGCACCTGCTGACAAAACGGAAGCTGATAACGATGGTGCGAATCATCGTGCTCGGTCTGCTGCCAGACTATCGCCGCACTGGAATTGATGCAGTACTCTACGCAGAGATTGGCGAACGTGCAAAAGCACGCGGCGCACGGTGGGGGGAAGCATCGTGGATTCTCGAAACGAATGACCCGATGAACCATGCCCTCCAGAACACAATGCACGGAGTGCGCTACAAAACCTACCGGCTCTACGAGCGCACGATTGAATAGCCTGCGAGTACGCTTTCTCCGAGCCGCGGGCAAAATGTTGTACATCGCTGCACGTTACATGTACGGGACGGAGCATCCATTTCTCGCATTTTTGTAGCGCATGTTGAACCACTTCACACCACTACTATGCGTATCGCCCTCATCACGGCAGTTGCCGCGCTGCTCAGCCTCGCAAGTGGAGCCCAGGAGACTGCGAAACAGCAGCCCACACTCGTAACCACAACATTCACCGTTTACGGGAACTGCGGCACGTGCAAGAAAAACATCGAGCGCCCCTTCAAGGAAATGCGCGGCGTCGAGAAAGCGACGTGGGACAAAAAGACAAAGCAGTTCACGATTACGTACGACCCCAGCGTACTCACCGAACGGCGAATCAAGGAAATCATCGCCGAGCAAGGGTACGATACTGACGACGTCAAAGCAAGTGATGAAGCCTACGGGAAACTTCCCAAGTGCTGCCGCTATCGCGACGGTAACTCACACGACGAGCACTAGTACCACGATGCAAGCGATTCGACCAGCTCTCAGCAGTTTGCTGCTTGCAGTGATGCTCCTGGTCAGCGAGAGCATCGCCATTAGCCTCCACTGGTGCTGTGGAACGGTCGAATCGCTCACCGTTTTTACCTCGGCGCAGCCGTGCTGCTGCGATGAAGGAGCAAGCACGTCCACGTGCACACTCGACCAACCTGATGACTGCTGCCAGACAGCGACTGCATACCTCCTACTGCCGATCAGCACCGTGCGCACGGACGAGCGTCCAGCCGTGCTGAATCTCTCGCACGCTGTGCTTCTGCCAGCAGTTCAGCCTCTTTCGATGGCGGTCGCGCTCCTGCTTGAGAAGACCACTCCAGTTGCTCAAGGGATTCAGCCCTACGCGAGCCTCCCTTTCCTGCAGCGTTTTCGCCTATAGTCCACGGCAGAGAGCATAATCACTGGTGCGGTGGTGCCTCCGCCACCGCCGATGCTGTTTTTGCACTTTGTTCAACACATGCAGTGGACAGCTCAAATGAAAACGCTTTCCTTGCTCATGCTCATTCTTGTTTCAACTATTGCATTCAGCCAGCCTCTGGTTGGTACCATCCGTGGTCGCGGCGCCGATGGGTCGCTCGTGCCAGTTGCTGGGGCACGCCTCCAGTGGAAGGGCACCCAGAGCGGCGCACTCACCCGCAGCGACGGTAGCTTTACAATTGAACGACCACCGGAAAGCCGCCAACGTGATACACTCATCGTGCATGCGGTCGGCTATCGGAGCGATACAGTTGCCGTTGCCCGCACACTGCACCATCTCGACCACATCATGGAGGCAGAATTTGTCGCACGCTCCGTGCACGTCGAAGGCGAGGCGAGCTCCATTGCGACAGCTGAGCCGATCCGCACCGAGCTTGTCACTCGACGGCAGCTGGAGCAATCTGCGTGCTGTACGCTTGCTGAGTCGTTCGAGCGAAGCTCATCGACAGAAGTGCAGTACTCGGACGCTGTTTTAGGCGCGAAAACTATTCGACTACTCGGGTTGCGTGGGATTTACACCACAGGACTTATCGAAGCAATTCCGCTGCTCCGCGGTGTGACCAATGCATTTGCACTCGACGATGTGCCAGGTCCGTTCCTCGACTGCATCAGCATCTCCAAAGGTGCTGCTTCGGTCCTGAGCGGCTACGATGGCATCACCGGCCAAATCAACGCTGAATTCAAAAAACCAAATCGTGACGTGCCATTCTTTGCCAATGCCTTTGCCAATCAGTGGGGACGGGCAGAACTGAATCTGACCTCGGCGCAGCAACTGAACCCCGCTCTGTTCACAATGGTCATGCTGCACGGACGAATGTTCCAGCGCGACCTCGATGCTAACCACGATGGTTTTATGGACATGCCGCGCTTTGGCAACATCAACGGTATCGCTCGGCTCCTCTGGCACGACGGCAATCGGGAAATGCAACTGGTCATCCGCCCAACGTGGAGCAACTACCGGAGCGGAACGATGGGTGTCTGGAGTAATGGCATGCACGGGTACCGCATCGAAACGACAACCGAGCGCGTGGAGAGCTACGCAAAGCTTGCATTCAATGAGTTGGAATCGCCGATCGCATCGCAGATCGGGATCCAGCTGGCCGTCTCGCACCAGCGACTTACAACAACAGCAGGTACACGGAAGATTAGCGCCGACGAGACGTTCGCACTGGGCAAGCTGATCGCCATCGTCGAACCAACCGATGCGCTCAAGCTCACCTACGGCATCTCGATGCTCTTCGATGCTCCGCAGGAGAAACTCGACTCTGTTGCACGCCAGCGTACCGAACATATTCCCGGCATCTTCGCAGAAGCAACGTGGTCGCCTTCGTCAGCGCTGGTGGCAACGCTCGGCATCCGTCACGACTGGCATAACCTCTTCGGCTCGCAGCTGACGCCACGCATGCACATCAAGTACGCACCGACGGAACTCATCTCGTTTCGCATGTCTGCGGGGACTGGAATGCGCGTTCCGTTCACAATCGCTGACAACGCGGCTGCGTTCTTGAACAACCGCCAAGTGATACTCGATTCAGCAGTCCTGCCGGAGCGGGCGTTCAACGTTGGTGGTGGCATCACGGCGATTGTTCCTCTCGGCGATCGCAGTATCACACTTGATGGCGAGTTTTACCACACGCGTTTTTTGCGGCAGCTCGTCACAGACTTCGATCGTTCAACGCGGCAAGTAGCGATTGTCTTTGCAGACCGTGGCTATGCCAATAGCGCACTCGTCCAACTTGCAACGACGATACTCCCTCAGCTCGACCTGACGGTTGCCTATCGCCTCATTGACGCCTACGCACTGACTGGCGGTGCCCTTCGGCTGCAGCCGCTGATATCGCCCCACCGTGTCCTCGTCGCAGCAAGCTACCGCACAAGCGACAACGTCTGGGAAATCAATCCACTGATGGTTTGGTACAGTACCGGACGCATCCCCACAACAGCGGAAAATCCACCGCAATACCAGCTGGGTGAGCGCTTTCCGGACTACGTCCGCGCATCAGTGCAGATCAACTACCGTCCACATTCGAGCCCGTGGGAATTCTACATCGGCGCCGAGAACATCGCGAACGTCCTCCAGCCCGTTGCAGTGCTGGCATCCAACAGCCCAACGTCTCCCTACTTCGATGCATCGCTCGTGTGGGGGCCGCTCGATCAACGCACGGTGTATGCAGGAGTGCGTTTGCGGCTCGGGGAGCCAGCCGAGGAATAACGCGCAGCGGGGCGAGCCAGGCTCGCCCCGCTCTGCACGTGAAAATGCGATGCTATCTCACAGCCATGCGGACACTGAGTTCGTGCCGGTACGGCACCACTCGCAGAGAACGCCCATTACTTCTTCCGCCACTTGATCGTACAGCCGACCGCTTTGGTGAAGCTCGGATCAACTTTCGATCCCGTTTGGAGCGCACTGATGGCGTTGCGCACATACTCTTGCTCGACCGCTTTCGGATCGTCCGGACTGTCGTCAATGGCGCCGATGTACGCAAGGCGGAATTTTCCATCGCTCTCCCGCTGGAGGAGGAAGACCTGCGGCGTTCGCGTGGCACCGAAACGGCGCGCTACCTCTTGCGTTTCATCGAAGAGGTACTCGAAGGGGTAGTTCTTCTCTTTTGCTCGCTTGATCATGTTCTCGAACGAATCCTCGGCGACTTGGCTCGGATCGTTCGGATTGATAGCAACAACCGGATAACCTTCGGGAGCATAGTCATCGTGGAGCGCGATGATGCGGTCTTCGTACTTTTTCGCGTAGGGACAGTGGTTGCATGTAAAGACAACGATCGCTCCGCGCACATCGCCGAGCGAGGTGAGCGAAACAGTTTTCCCGCTCGTCGAGCGCAGCGAGAAGTCTTCGACCAACTCACCTGTGCGGTAACCCTGGGCCAGCGCAACTGCAGCGATCATCAACGCAAGAGCGAGAATGCGGTACATCGCAGGCTATCTTCGAATGTTTGACACTCGTTCGGGGCTGGGGCAAAAATATGCCAATTAGTGTTCGGCACACTGGGGCTGGCAGAGCACTACAGTTGAGCCTGGGACAGGGATCGCACCAGCAATGACGCGCTGTTCCGGCATCGGTACTTCCACTCGCACTTCGATGGATCGGCGCTCGCTAAAGTCACGGTTCTCCTGTGATACGGCTTTCCCGACGGCAACAACCTCGATTTGTTCGCGGGCTTTGAGCGATGCGTAGGTCGGGACGAACTCCTCCCACAATCGGTCGAGCAGGATTGCCGCGTAGTATGCTCGGAGCTGCGAGAGCAGGTAATTGCCGCCAGCCTTGGAGCGAATGAACGCAATCCGTCCACCGCCGGCGAGCGAATCGCCACTGATGTACGGACTATCGCGGGTATCGAGCCGTACAACGCCGTAGCGGGTTGGAATCGTCGGTCCCGTGTACATGCAAGAGGCATCAAGCGGTCGCGGGTCGGTCCACCCCGTTACGGTTATAGTTACGCGCTTACCTTCCGCTACCGCGCGCTGCACACACGGCGCTTGGAGTGCCGATGTCATCGAATTGATGATGCGCTCGAGCGCAGCATCAACATCCTGGGCAAAGAGCGTCCCTTTACTGCGTGCTTCGGCCATGTCAATACATGCACTGCCCTCGCGACGGAGAAGTTCAACACGCGGCGGTATGAAAACGAGGCGGTAGCGAAAGATTTCGTTTTCCTGGCAAACGAGCACCGGCTGCTCGTAGGTGATGACTGTGCAGGTGTCGAGCAGAAGGATCGGTGAGCACGGTAGCCATGGGGCATAGCGTAGTGTCGTCGGACACCAATAGCCCGTCACAAAAAAGCGTACGTTCTTGACTGGGAAATCCTGAACGCAACGCGGCGAAACCAATGCAGCAGTATCCCAAACGACGAGCGTATGCACAGGCGGATCTTTGCAGAGGCTGCTGAGCACAAGCGTATCGCGCGAGGAAACGTACCGCGGTGAATGCACGTGGGCAACGACCTCCCATCGCTCAAGTGGCCGCATTGGGAGAGGGAAGCGAACTAGCCCATCCGAATTAGTTGTCGCCGTCCGGAGTTCGCCGCTCAGAAGATCGCGCACCTGGACTGGGCGATCGCGATAGACGCTGATCGAATCTTCCACCGCACCAGTGAGCCAATCCACTACGCGGCTCCGTACGACAACAAGAATGGTGAGCGAATCGCTTCCTTGTGGCGCTCGGCGGTAGGCGAAGATGTCGTAATCGCCACGTTGCGTTCGATTGCTGCTGAACAGAAAGAGCGTTCCGCGTTCCGCGAACGCGGGGCTGCCTTCGTGTGTGCCACGTTGATTGACGCCAGGGAAGGGCACTGGTTCTGGCGACCCAACAGTCTGTCCGGTGGAGGGATCGTAGGACACACGCCAGATGTCGAAGTCGCCGGAACGATCGGTCGAAAAGTAGAGGTAGCCATCAGCGGCTGCGTAGGGTGATTGCTCGTTCCACCGCTCCGTTGAGATTGCGAGTTTGCTCGGCCGGCTCCACGTCGAGTCGAGCCAACGACTGACGAAGAGATCGGTCCTGCCGTACTGATGGCCTTCGCGATCGGACGCAAAGAAGAGCAACCGACCATCGGGTGAAAGCGAAGGCGTATCGTCCCACCACTCCGAGCAGACGGAGTCGAGCCGCGCAATGATCCACCGATTGTCGCGATACCGCATGTGGTAGAGGTCGTTATCGAAATCTTTTCCAGCGACTACGCGGTTCGATACGAACACGCCATAGGTCGGGGTGCAGAGCGGGAACGCAGCACATCCCGTCCGGGCGCTCCGCCACGGCTGGGAAGGAACATTGATAGGCTCTGGTGGCGGTGCAAGCGGGAGAATCTGGCCGTTGCTGAGGCGGTACACTTTCAGCATTCGCTCGGAACCAGACGTTTGCGCTGTAACCCAAAGCTCCGTTCCAGCTGAGTCCAACCGGACACCGACGGCACGCTCATCACCCGGTGTGTTGAGCGCCGAAAGCGGTTCGACTTGTGCAAGCGTAACCGTAGCTGCTCCAAGCAGAACGGCACTGATCAATTGAATGGGTAGCATGTCAGAACCTCCACTTGTGGTAGTGCTTGCGGGCTTCGGTTACTCCATGAGAGTTTTTTGACCCAGAGAATCCCGTACGATCCTCCAAAACGAAAGAGCAGCACGTCGCCTTCACGTACTGTTGGCCGATTGGTCCACCGCGTCGGATTGAACGAGCACGCGTATTGGTTGAACAGTTCACAAATGTCCATTGGCAGGTCAAGCATGTTCTGGGCGACGATGTTGAATTCCACACCAGAGGCCGCACCTGTTGCGAGCACTGCTGAGGTGATGTTCGCATCGTTTGGCGGTGGACCAATTGTCATCAGCTGCGCAACGTATATCTCGACAGAGTCTGTTCTCCCATCAAGTTGCTCGCCAATAAGGAGCCGGTTCTCGCGATCGCTGTGGACGATGTTGATCGTGATGTAGTACCGTGTGCCGTTGGAATCCTGTACGCCGAATTGGTAGAGTACTGCCGTCGCCTTGCTGGAGCACTCAACGTCGAGGTTCGCATATCCGAACACCGGAACCACCGCAGATTGATTTCCGCTCCGGAGCGCAATCATTGCACGGAAATTGCGTTGCTCCGGCGCACACCGCCCGAGTGGATAGACTGCTGATTGCGTCGGGAGAAAGCGAACAGTAAAACAGGCAGTGTCACCAGGCAAAATCGTGACCCCTTGCGGCGATCCTCCCTCGAGAGCGAAAACACCCGACGCTTGCTGAAGCTCCGCTCCGAGCGTGAGGGCACAGCCACTCGTATTGCGAATGCAAAGTCTGCCCTTGCTCCGAAGTGGATCGTCGCGCAGTGTACAGTTTTTGAGTGTATCAGGTTCATACCCCCTCGGCCCTGGACGGAAGAGTGTCGAACGCGCCGAGTCTATCTCGAATCTCGGGGCGTCACTGGTGGCTGTTACATCAACGACGATCATACTATCGCAGAGCTGTAGTCCTTGGGCAGTCTGACGGAACACACGGATCACAAATCTCTCCCGATACGTACGCGCACTGCGGGGAGCAAAACGTATGAGAATTGAACGAAGCCGCTGACCTGCGAGTAGATCGGTGATATCGTGCTGTTTTACCCTAAGCGCGATAATACTGAGCTCGGAGGGGTCTTCCTGCTGGTTCGGCTGCACCACGAGGCGATAGCTACACTGTGTATTCGGATTGAGGAAATCCACGCGCAGCACAGTATCGCGCACTGTCCCGAGGCATGCCGTCAGAGTGACGGAATACTGCTTGCCGCTTGGGGGACAGTCGCACTGCAGTTGCGGACGAACGTGTAACTCAATCGGAAAGGTGCATTCCCAACAGGGGGTGCCATTTTGCTGCGTGACAACGATGGTTGTCTCGAGCACAGTATCGAGTGTGGTCGCCGACGATGCTGCAACGACAGTGAATTCGATACGGTATGGCTGCCCTTGCGGCACTGTAGCAGGAACCGGCACTGGCGGGCCGTTGCCTATTCGTACCCGAACGATCACTTGCACCCCCGGTGGAAGCGGACGATCGAAGGTCACCTGTTGCACAACCACATCAGCATCGGTCTGGATGAAGTCCCCTTGCGACACCGTATCGGATTGCCCAGGTGCAACCGTCACTTTCAGTGGGGAGCATTGCACAGATTGAGTACACGCGATGGGAATGCGGCGAATCAGTGTTAGCACAACCGTGGTTGGTCCGCACGGGACAATCGTATCGAGCCGAACGTCTCCATTTTTCTGAAATCCGCGATACGCAGGGTCTGGTGGCGGTATCGTCTTGAGCAGCACAAGTGCTTGTTCATTTGCTACAGGGACCGGTATGCTGAACGCAACGTATCCAGGCGAACCGCCGCTGCCAGTATAGGCCTGCTGCGTACCAGGAACTCGTGCGAACGCTGCGTCAATAGCTGCTTGTGACGAGCCGCGATCGACAATCACCCACTGGATCAAAACACCGTCGAGTGGCTGTCCGCTCTGATCACGGACGACGACCACAACCGGCGTGCTGACGACTTCAGCAGTTGGCTCTACTGGGCTTTGGCACGACCACTGCACCAGAAGCCATGCAACCGCAAACGCAATCCATGCACGACGGCGTACCATAGAGAGACCTCACACGTTGTTCAGAATTGGAAATGCGCACCAACCTTGAAGAGCACACAATGGAGCCGAGCAGTGTTGACAATGAAGTTTTCTGGCGCATCCACTGACGGCGGACAGATTGCGCACGGCGTTCGCACGTTGAGCCGCTGGTAGCGATACCCAACAGCTATCACGAGCCACTTCCATGCGATAGTCCCTGCTCCCGCACCGATGAACCATTGGCTGTACTCTTCAGGATTGAGTGAGGGGTCTTTGCCAGCACCGGCAAAGCCCGTATTCAGGAACGTTCCTCCTTCGAGGAAAAGGAATGGCTGCCAGCCCGTTGACTGCTCCCTGTAGTCCACCACGTAGGCTGCCGAGGGATCAAACTGCACAGCAGGGACAGGGATCTCGCGGTAGTCATCGCCGAGCACAATCGGTGTTTGCTCGTTGAACGTGCACGAATCGGGTCGGTAGCCTGCGGTGCGTGTGATTTCGCCTTGCGGTGAGAACCAATAGCGGAGCTGCCCCCCAAGGGGAATTCGCCAACGCATACCATCGGAGCTTACTCCTGCTAAAAAACCGAATGCCCATCGCTTTCCAAGCCACGTCCCAAATGGTGCAATGACTGCTTCGAGCGAAGGGAAAAGCTGCGCTGAGCCAATCTTCCGAATCGAAGCATCTTTTCCCGTGACGCCACCACTTGCATGTAGCTCAACAAACGATGCCGATGGCTCCGGCGGACGTACACGTCGCTCGTACTGTCGCACTGGCAGTATCGGGAAAATGCGTGGGTGGTCATCGAGCCCCAAGCCGACCGTCCCTGCCTCGAGGATACTGCCGACCGGCACCAGTGTATCGCGGCACCTGCCACCGACCAGATACTGAATGCGCACTGCTTGCGTGACGCCATCAGGCAGAAAGCTCCGCACCAGCGACCGACACTGCTCAATACGAACGCGATCGCGAAGCAATACGTAGAGCTGCTGGCCATCCTTGGCTACACGCCCCGGAAGCGGGCAATCCCGACAATCCTGCGCACCAACCACCTCTACCAGCAAGAGTGTAGCAACCGTTACCGGCCCAATCCTCCGAGTTAGCATACGTCGCATTAGATCGTCCTCCAGTGACAACCGCGAACATAGTAACGAGCATCGCGCGATGCAACGGTGAGAACGTTCCCACAGCGCACATCACCCACTCCGGAGAGGCCCAACGCGGATGTGTAATTTGCAGCTGGCTACGTGCTCTACTCGAGACTTGAGAGCTATCGCCCATGGATGCAAAGCGTACCCCTTTTCGATTGACCGAGTACAGCCATGGCGCTGGATGTGGCTGCAAACTCAGCCCGCGCGTTCTGGAGGAGATTCTTCGCGGCCAAACAACCAGCCGACGAACGCATCCAGAATTGCTCGTCGGCAACGACACGCACGACGACGCTGCTGTGCTCGACCTCGGTAATGGCACTGGGCTTGTCAGCACGACGGACTTTTTCATGCCGATTGTGGACGATCCGTACCAGTTCGGACGCATCGCCTCCGCGAATGCAATCAGCGATGTGTACGCAATGGGTGGCATGCCGCTGATGGCGCTTGGCATCCTTGGCTGGCCAATCGAAAAGCTCGGACCGGACGTCGCCGCAGACGTTGTTCGCGGAAGCCGCGACGTATGCGACGAAGCCGGCATTCCACTGGCAGGTGGCCACAGCATTGACGCACCTGAGCCAATCTACGGCTTAGCTGTCAGCGGGGTCGTCGAGCTGCCGTACCTCAAACGAAATTCTGGCGCCATGCCTGGCGACCACGTGTACTTGACCAAGCCGCTCGGCATCGGCGTGGTGACAACTGCACAAAAGCGCGGCATTGCACGCCCAAAGGACGTTGAACGCGCCATCAGCTGGATGACCACGCTCAATCGGCTCGGTCCAATCTTCGCACGGACGGAAGGCGTCACTGCAATGACCGACGTCACCGGCTTCGGGTTGCTCGGGCATTTGCTCGAAATCGCGCGGTCGAGCAACGTCGTTATCGAGCTGGAGTGGGATGCCGTCCCGGTCCTCCCCTGGACCGATGCGTACATTGACATGGATGCAATTCCCGGCGGCACGCGTCGCAACTGGTTTAGCTACGGCCAGCTGGTCGGCCTGGCTCAAGAGTTTGTGTCGTACGACTCTCGCACATCCCACAAGTCGCCTTTCGATAGCCGATCGCTGGAGGAACAGTGGGCGTCGTACAAACGCATCCTTGCCATCGCTTGTGATCCGCAGACAAGCGGCGGCTTGCTCGTCTGCGTCTCCGAAGAGTGGGACGGCACCGAAGCGATCGAGGAGATCTTCCGCTCGTATGGACTCAGCGAGCTTGCCTTCCCCATCGGCAAGTGCTATCCCCATCAACCCGGCGATCCCTACGTTATCTTGCCTGTGTATTTGCCTGATCAACATCCTCACGAGATCGAACGATGACCATCGGCATCCTTGCTGAGCATCGCTACTACCCTCTCGAGCGCCGCGTTGCACTGATCCCCGAATCAGTGAAGCGTTTAGTCGAACGTGGCTTCCGCGTGGCTATCGAATCTGGCGCAGGAGAACTGGCCTACTTCACCGATGAGCTCTACACACATGCAGGTGCAACGATTCTCGATCGCGATGCTCTCCTTGCCCATGTAGAAGTCCTCTGCACGCTGACTTTCCCCGCTGCAATTGCTGGCCAGATCCGCAACGGGCAAACGCTCATCACGCTTGCGCAGCGTTGGAAATATGCCGAACCGATTGCCGAACTCCTTGCGCGAGGCATCCGCATTCTGGCGCTCGAGCAAATTCCACGCACAAGCCGTGCCCAGGCGATGGACGTTCTCAGCTCGATGGCGACCGTTGCAGGGTACAGGGCTGCAATCATCGCTGCCGAAAAGCTCCCACGTTTTTTCCCAATGTCCATCACGGCTGCGGGAACAATCCCACCTGCTGAATGCGTGGTCATCGGTGCCGGTGTTGCCGGCCTCCAAGCAATCGCGACTGCACGGCGATTGGGCGCGCAAGTTTTCGCCTACGACGTTCGCCCAGCAGCACAGGAGCAAATTGCAAGTCTCGGCGCACGCCCGATCACGATTGACATCGGCACAACCGACACAGAAACCAGTAGCGGCTATGCTCGCCAGCTCGGCCAGGAGCAGCTCGAGCGTCAGCGCCAAGGGCTAGCGCCGTACATCGCGCGTGCAGACGTTGTCATCACAACGGCTGCTGTTCCTGGCACACGCGCACCGCTTCTTCTGACTCGCTCGATGCTCGAGTCCATGAAGCCAGGCTCGGTCGTCATTGACCTTGCAGCAGAAAGCGGCGGGAACACCGAAGCAACGCAGCCTGGCCTGGACGTCACCCTCCCCACTGGCGTGACCATCTCGGCACCGCTGCTGCTCCCAGCGCAGCTACCCCAACACGCATCTGCACTCTTTTCGCGGAACCTAACGAACCTGCTGCTCCTGTTTGTAACGCCAGAGGGCATCCGAACTGATAGCGGCGACGAGATCATCAGTGCACTCAGGCTCAACTAACGGAGAACGTCATCCAGCCCGCTTCTCTGCCCAGTGGGTAGCATACGTGTGCATGCTGCTGCGGTAACTTTGCGCGATCGAACACTTGCACCGACTCTATGGGCAGAATCTTCGAGAAGCGAAAAGCAAAAATGTTTGCCCGCTACGACCGCATGGCAAAGACCTTCACGCGGATCGGGCGGGAAATCACCATCGCTGTCAAACTTGGCGGTGCCGATCCTGCTGGCAATCCACGGCTCCGCGCCGCGCTCCAAGAAGCACGCGCCAACAACATGCCGAAAGACCGCGTCGAAGCTGCGATCCAGCGTGCGCTCGGACGCCAAGCGGACAACTTGCAGGAAGTGCTCTACGAAGGGTACGCTCCCCACGGCGTCGCGCTCATGATCGAAACCGCAACCGATAATCCTACCCGCACCGTGGCGAACTTGCGGAGCTACTTCAACAAGTACGGCGGGTCACTGGCTCAGAGTGGAGCTGTCGAGTTCCTCTTCCAGCGGCGCGGCGTCTTCAAGGTACCGGTCCGAGCAACGCCGCGCGATGAGTTGGAACTTCTCCTCATCGAAGCCGGAGCCGACGACATTGAGTTCGACAGCGAAGAGAACATCCTCATCGCCTACAGCGCATTTGAAGACTTCGGGCGCATGCAGCGCGCACTCGAAGAGCGTGGAGTCGAATTGCAGCTTGCGCAACTTCAGTGGGTTCCACTTTCGACCGTTAGCTTGACCGACGAACAGATGGATGATGTCGCTCGCCTCATCGAGCACATCGAGCAGGATGACGACGTCCAGCACGTCTACCACAACATTGCCTAACGAGCGCGCAAGTACTCCCGCACACGCTCTGCATCGGCGGGAGTATCCACAGCAACGAGCACCGCATCGGTCGGCACACACAGGATGACTGCACCATCGAGGAGCAATCGGAGTTGCTCGAGCGATTCCGCACATTCGATCGGATGCGGCGGAAGGTGGGTAAAGCGCTCAAGCGCACGTCGCCGGTAGGCGTAGATACCGATGTGCTTCCAGTAGAGCCCCAGCTCTCCCACACCGCGTGTCCGATCGGCGGGAATCGGCGCACGCGAAAAGTAGAGCGCTGTGCCGTCTGTGCGGCAGACGACTTTGCAGACGGTAGGGCTGGTTACTTCCTCGTGGTGGACAATTGCAGCAATAGGTGTTGCGACATCGGCGTGGTGATTGCGCTCTAACGCACTCCGCAGATCGCTCAGAAGCGCGGGCGGCACCAGTGGCTCATCGGCTTGGAGATTGACAATGATTTCCGCGTCGCGGTACCAACGCGCAACTGCATAGGCGATGCGATCGGTCCCACTTGGAAGCTCGGCAGGCGTCATGTGCCAGCGGCAGCCGAGCCGCTGGCACTCCCGACCGACGCGTTCATCATCGGTGAGCACGACGACAGCGTCGAATCCTTCCGCTCCCGTTGCAGCTCGCCAGACGCGCTCGAGCATCGTCTGCCCCTCCAGATCGCAGAGCACCTTTCCTGGGAAGCGCTCCGAGCCGTACCGAGCAGGAATTGCAACGATCGAACGCATAGCATGCACTTAGGCTGCTGGGGATGCACTGCTTGGCGGCGGGTAGAACGGCAGCTTCACCACGTGCGCACGACTCGTACGTGTGCCTGCAACAATCTCGAACCGTGTTCCTGGCTCTGCAAGCGAAACCTGTACATAACCCATCCCGATTGGCACACCGAGCGAAGGTGAAATCGAGCCACTGGTAACGTGGCCAACAGTGCGTCCATCCTGGACAATCGTGTACCCATGCCGCGGGATGAATCGCTCGCTTTCAACGATGAAGCCGACGAGCCTGCGCTCGACACCGCGCTCTTTCTGTTCGAGCAAAGCTCCACGCCCGATGAATTCTCCTTTCTGGAGCTTTGTAATCCACCCCAGCCCCGCT
Organism: Chlorobiota bacterium; assembly: GCA_003695605.1. Taxonomy (GTDB): domain Bacteria; phylum Bacteroidota; class Ignavibacteria; order Kapaibacteriales; family NICIL-2; genus NICIL-2. Next base: position 3,700 of record RFIK01000020.1, on the reverse strand, counting down.
TCGAGTGGGGAAGTCGTCTCGTCAATATCGTTCCCGTAGAGGCTGTAGCCTTTCTCGAGCCGAAGCGTGTCACGGGCGCCCAATCCGGCTGGTTCGATACCGTGCGATGCCCCTGACTCCAGGATAGCATTCCAGACACGCTCGGCAACGGCTTCATCTCCGCGGAAGTAGAGTTCGAAGCCAAGCTCGCCCGTATAGCCAGTGCGCGAGATGATCATCGGCACGCCTGCCAAGTGGCCGTCTGCAAAGCTGTAATACGCCAGCCCACCCAAATCCTCGCTGGTCAGCGGTTGCAGTGTTGCAAGGGACTGGGGACCTTGCACTGCAAGGAGGTTGATCTGTTGGCTGACGTTCTCGACAGTTACATCAAACGCTGAGGCATGGGATGCAACCCACTGCCAGTCCTTTTGCTCACACGCACCATTGACAACGAGCATGAACTCATCCTCCTCAAGCCGATAGACGAGCAAGTCGTCCACGATGCCGCCCGTGTCTGTGCACATCGCCGAGTACTGCGCTTTGCCAGGGCTGAGCTTCGATGCGTCGTTGACCGTTACGTACTGCACAAACTCTAACGCTCGCCGGCCGCGGATTTCAAACTCACCCATGTGCGAAACATCGAAGATGCCGACCCGCGTTCGCACCGCACGATGCTCTGCGATGATGCCATTTCGGTAGTGGAGTGGCATCTCAAAACCAGCAAAAGGTACAAGCTTTGCTCCCAACTGTTGGTGGAGGTGATAAAACCGCGTGCGTTGCATTGTGCTCGTCGAGAATGGATGAAAAAGGGGGACAAAGATACGCTACGTTGTTGTGCTCTCGAGAGATCGCACACATGTATTTTGCGGTGTGTTTCCCTGACGCTGATGCACTATGCTGGTTGCTCTTCTGCTTGGCCTTCTTAGCAGCCTCTCCGGCGTTGCTGGAGCAGCGACACCGTACGAGCAGTTCCTCGATCACATTGCCAAAGCGCGCAGCATTGCTTGCACTGCGATTGCCGATGGTGGGAAGACTCTTCGCATCGTTGCCACACGTGATGGGAAATTCCGACTCGAAAGCGATGAGCAACAAGTTATCAGCAATGGAGTGGTGGTGTGGAACTACCGCCCTACAATCAAAACTGTGACGATCGCCCCGCTCTCCCAACAAGCTCTCAACGACCTATTCCGCCTTGCAGACAACATCGCTGCACGCTATCGCGCGACACGTACAACGAACTCGACTGTGCTCCTGCGTCCGGCCGATGGGGCTGCGATGTACGGCATTGAGCAGCTCGAGCTCCGGTTCCGTGGACGCCGCCTTCAGACGGTGACAATCACGCGCGCCAGCGGCACCGAACGGTGGCGTATCCGTTCGCTCGAATTCGACCGCTCTCTCAGCGAATCTACGTTCGTGTTCACTATCCCCGCAGGCGTCGAGGTTGTGGATATGCGGTAGATCGGCATTCCGCACAGGGGGATCCCACCTCGGCGATCCCAGTCGTATGGGATGAGCGCTCCGATGGTGGATCTGCCTCCCAGTACCTGACGAAAGGCAGTGCTACTTCAGGTACGCTACTTTTGCCGTCCCAACGTTCGGATTGTCTTCGCTATGGCGTTCACGACAGCTTACTCGCAGTGGACGCGCTGGCAACGAGCGCTCGCATGTGCAGCAATTGCCGGCGCGGGGATGCTGCTCTACTGGCACACACTCGATTACGGCTACACCGACTTGGACGACCTCATCTTCATCCGCGAACGTGAATCGTTCAACCGCGATGGAGCCAATCTCTGGCGCGCATTCGGACGCGGTGTCTTCGTGGATTCAGGGGATACCTACTACCGCCCCCTGCTGCTATGGACCTTCATTGCCGATCGGCATCGCGAAGGACGTTTGCGCGAAACGCTCCATCGCGAAGGGTCTGCTCGTGATGAGCTCCGCACGTATCGGTTGACTAATCTCGCCTTCCACGTGATCGGCTCTGTGTTGGTGTTCCTGCTTTTGCGACAGTTGCTTGGGCGCGACATGCTCGCTTGGCTCTTAGGGTTGCTCTACACAGTGCATCCTGCGCTGGTGCAGGCAGTCGCGTGGATCCCTGGACGCAACGATACGATGCTTGGTATTGCAACGCTCTTGTACGCGCTTGCTCTGCTCCACTGGCTACGGCGCCCATCCTGGTGGAACGCTGCACTGCAACTGCTTCTGCTGCTGGTTGCAATGTTCACCAAAGAAACAGCGTTGATTGTGGGGCCGACGGTTCTCGGCACTCTTGCCCTTGTCTCTGAGCAGGAGCAGCGCACGCTCACTCGCCTCGTTGTGCCCGTTGGAATCTGGATCGCATCGAGTGTGCTGTGGGCACTGCTGCGGTCACACGCAACAGTCGAGCCACTACCGAGTGATCCAGTACTGCTGCTTGGGATTTTTCTCGAACGGTTGCCGCTCTACGTGCAGTACCTCGGCAAAAGCATCCTGCCGGTGGAGCTGTCGGTGTTCCCACGAATGGAAGACACCTCACTCCTTCCGGGCATTGTCGCGCTCGGGCTTTTGGGTATTGCTCTCTGGCTAACGCGTACTACACTCTCTTGGCGCGCAGTGGGCGCTGCAGCGCTTTGGTACGTGCTCTTTCTGCTACCGGCACTCATCGTCCCACGGGAAATCAACCAAGAAGCATACGAGCATCGGCTCTACCTCCCACTGGTCGGCGTCCTCTGGCTCATCGGACAGATCGCGCTCCGATTCCGCGATCGTCACGTGCGGACTGCACTGGCCATAGGGATTGCCGTCTTCGGTGGGATAGCATGGCAACGGACAGAATCATTCCGCGATCGAATTCGTTTCTGGGAAGAAGCGGTGCGGACGTCGCCGCATTCTGCATACGCCCGCATGATGCTCGGCGCACGATACTACCTGGACAAAATCAACCCGCGCAAGGTCGAGGGCGAGCGCTTGCTCTGGGAAGCCTACCGTATGGACAGCACCCAGAAGTACATCAACTACTACATCGGCAACCTCTATTGGGATCGCAACGATTTCGTCCGCGCTGCTGAGCACTACCGACGTGAAGTGGCGAAGATTCCTCGCTGGCCAGAACTTTACTTCCGACTGGCGCGCTGCATGTTCGAAGAGAAAAAGCTCGATAGCGCCCGACTCTACCTCGAACGGCAAATAGCTCTCGATCCGGACGACCAGCAAGCCAACCATAACCTGCTGCTCCTCTACCTGGATTTGGGGCGTCCGCAGGATGCCAAGCGCCAAGCAGAGCGGATGCAGGAGCGCGGCATTGCCGTTCCGGAAGGAGTTCGTCTCCGCATAACGCAAGCACGAGCGACCTCGAACGCTGCAGCATCAGCCGCTGACCACCGATAGCGTTCGGCACAAAGACCAGAGGCCCCACTGCCCATGCAGCGACAAATACCAACAATGCACCCCTGCAGCTCGAGCACACCGACTTGTCCTACTTTGCGTGAGTCGAACGCTACGAGCGTTCTTTCGGCGACCACGTGTGTGCAAGTTTCCACCGCCGGTGGAAAACATCGAGCCACGAGGCATCCGGCAGCTCGAGCACAACAGCGGCACACGTTGGCATCGGCTCACTCGGATAGCCGACTAGCGCATCGCGCAGATCACTGATCGAAGGGTTATGTCCGACGAGTGCAACCGATCTCCACTCCGGACTCAACGTTTCGACGACTGCTCGAATTTCCTCCAGGGTTGGCAGGTA
>RFIK01000176.1 GCA_003695605.1 Chlorobiota bacterium | reverse complement strand
TGGCAATGCATTGCTGGCTGCTGTTCGAGAGCTTGTGATAGCATGCAGCATTAGCTGCGACGATCAACGGCAACGGAGTGGCTTTTTGCGGAACGTCATCATCCGTCGCAGCGGGCTCGGGGAAATGATGCTCGTCCTGATAACGCGATCGCCACGTGACGAAGCGGACAGACTTTTCCTGGAACGCTGCGCTGAGTTGGGCGCTCGCTTCTCCGATGTGCAGAGCATCGTGTGGGGCATCAACGATACGCTCTCCCCAGTCCCGCCGGGACCGTTTACCCTCCTCTCAGGCAGAGAATACATCCGGGAGAAGGTCACCGGCATCGAGTTCCGCATTTCGGCGCAATCATTTTTTCAGGCAAACGTTCCGAATCTGGAACGGTTTGTTACCGCTGTACTCGACGCAGCACACCTTGCGCCAACTGATGTTGTCTGGGATCTCTATGCCGGGACGGGGACACTCACACTCCCTCTTGCGCAGCGGTGCACCCATGTAATTGGGGTTGAGAGCAATGTTGCTGCAACCCGAGATGCGCGTGCGAATGCTGAGCGGAACGGTATCACCAACGTTACGTTCATCACCGCTGATCTCCATGACAGGTCCGCGTGGGGTCAGCTTGATATAGTGTCAGAGCCCCACGTTGTAGTGCTCGACCCGCCACGAGCAGGGATGCACCCACACTTGACCGAATATCTGCGGCAGCGTCTACCGCGGCGGATTGTGTACGTTTCCTGCAACCCTGCGACGCAGGCACGCGATGTTGCGATGCTCAATCACGCCTACCGCGTCGTCGCTGTTCAGCCGATTGATATGTTCCCGCAAACCTACCATGTCGAAAGCATTGCTGTGCTCGAGCGGCGCTGAATGGCCAGTTGCCTTTACGCACCCTCCTTGCGTGCGACGCGGATTGCTTGAATTTCTGTACGGACTTCCTGGGCAAGGCGACGCAACTCTTGCAGCTGCTTGCGAAGACGTGTTCCAGCGGCATTCTTGCCCTTGACGTAGAACTTTTCGAAGTCTTCCTTCATTGCTTCGATGTGCTGAAGGAGCTCGTGGTAACGGTCAGTACTCATGGTGCAATTAGCAGTGTGGGTACAACAATTAGCGAACGATGACAAATGGCACAGCAACGTTTCCACGATTGCTACGCACAACTGCAAAATACGCTCCACTGGTTGCATGTGGCAACGAAAGTATTGCGCGTCCAGCAGGCGGATAGAACCCTGGTTCAAGGGCTGTTGCGATAATCTGCCCGAGTGCATCGGTAATCACAATGCACAAGGGGCCACTGCCAGGCAAGGAATATTCGACAGCAAGCTGATCGCCATGGATCGGATTGGGAAGCACACGAGCACTCACCGCAGACGTTTGAGGCGCACTTGGCGTGATCCCGAGCACTTGCTGCGCAGTCTGGCGAGCGCGTTCGGCTGCAGAGCGGAGCTCGTCGAGTGAGCGCCCTGCGAAGATGCTGATGACAACTTGCTCACTTGCTCCTGCTCCGATCGAGAACGGCCCTGCTGCAATGACTGCGGAAGCATCAGTCACAGAACTGCGCGTGCGTGCTATCCCGCTGGAAATCGTCCGCCATTTCTCCGCTTTCGTGTAGCCATCATAGACGCCGGGATTCTCTGCAGTTGTGCCGTTGTTATCGATCATGAATGCGTTGGACTGATGGTCAGAAATGATTTGCATTCCCACGTACGGGAGTGATTGATCCCGGGTGTTGTAGCAGTAGTAGAAGCCATCCGGTTCGCTCCAAATTGCGACGTCGTTTTGGCCGGAGGGGCCGATGTCCCAGTCAGCGTAGATGCCGCAGTACATTGTGTTGATGGATTGCGTGTTACGGTTTGTAATGCGATAGACGCTCAGTGCGAAGTCTCGCTTGCCATCATCGGTGAAGACGAGCACGCGCTGATCAACCGCGACGTTCGCCTGGTTGGCGAGTCCATCATCGGCAAAGCTTGTCGTTACCTGTTGGGTGTGGCTCGCGGTGATGGTTTGCAAGACTGCAGGAATGCCGATGGCAAAGTCCGTGCTCTGCACGTTACCAGTTTCGTTGCGCGCAACATCGGAGAGGTGGTCAGCATCGTAGCCGACAAGGAGGCCAGCTTCGAAAAGGACGCTGGGACTGTCCTTGTAACGGAAGCCGTCGCCTTGGAGGTTCGTCGGATAGTCATTGTACGCAAAGTTGCCAGTGCTATTGACCGTCAGCACAAGGTCGCCATTATTGAGTGTGCGAAAGGTTGGGCGGATGATTATCGAGAGCGTACCGCGACCGACGACGACAGATTGGTCGGTGATGATAACCTGACACGTCAGGACGTAGTTCTGGGGAGCGTTTTGCGGTACTGTGAGCCGAAATGGAGTAGAAGCGGTCAAGATTGCATCCTGGCTGAGTGGACCCAGATCGAGGAGAGAATCGCTGAAGACGAACACCGAAGAGCCAATTCCAATGGGACGAATCACTGCATGCGTCGCAGTCGTCGGGGAGAGCAGGTTGCGAAAGGTCGGCACGATCGAAACAACATCGCCTGGCTCGAAAACCCTGTCCCCGTCGTCGTCGGTGATCGTCGCTGTGACAAGCTCGACGTATTTCGGATTGAGCTCTGTGACTGCACGGAACGCATTGACGCGGCCACTGCCGAGTTTGCCCATCCAGTTCCGATTGCGATTGCCGGTGATTTGGTCAATCGGATCGGCGGTCGCCTTCAATCGCGCGACAACTTGGTTGGGGCGAAGCGATGGGTACTTAGCGCGTACTAACGCCGCTGCACCTGCAACGACGGGTGATGCCATCGAGGTGCCATCAGCGTAGCCGTAAGTGTTCCCCGGATAGGTCGAGAGAATCGAAACGCCTGGTGCGCTTATGCCAACGCTGGAATGGTAGCTGCTAAACGATGCACGCACGTCGTTGCTTCCGACGGCTGCAACTGAGAGTACACCTGCATAGCTACCGGGATAGAGCTGCTCTTCGACCCCGCTATTGCCTGCAGCAGCGACAATGACACTTCCCAAGCCGATTGCAGTGGAGATAACCTCTTGTTCCGCCTGGGAAGCAGTTCCACCGCCCCACGAGCAGTTGATCACGCTGGCGCCCAGTGCTGCTGCATAGGCAATGCCCTCGTACCCATTGAGGATGCTCGGTGCAACTGGGGAATCGGTCGCACACTTGATTGGCAGAATGCGTGCGACGTTGCAGATTCCTGCAACGCCGATACGGTTGTTGACCTGCGCAGCTGTGATGCCCGCAACGTGGGTGCCGTGTACGTTCCCTGGTCGTGGATCATTGTCATTACCGACCATATCCCAGCCATGCCAGTCATCAACAAAACCGTTCCCGTCGTCATCAATGCCGTTCGTCCGTTTGTCTCGGCCTTGGGAGTCGGTTCCCGTCTCGCCGGGATTGTTGTAGATGACATTGGTAAGGTCTTCGTGTCTGTAGTCTACGCCCGTATCCACGATAC
>RFIK01000175.1 GCA_003695605.1 Chlorobiota bacterium | reverse complement strand
TACAAGCTGCTCGACCGATTGCTCAGTTCGGAATTCGACGATGAGGAAAAGTTGCTCCAATCACTTGTGCGTGATTTGGTCGAACGCGAGGAATTCGCCGTCGTCGGCGGACGTGTCTGGAAGCTCATCGCAGAGCGTGGCGTCTATCGCCTCTTGTACCAGTACGGCGAGGTCGAGCACATTCCCGATGGCTACGAGCTCGACATCGGAGAACAACCGACCTTTGCCCAGCTTGCCAAGCATCGCACCATAACCGACGTCGAAACGGATGCACTCCTCCGCCAGCGCGGCATCAGGATCTATTCTGCGACCGGCGTCGGTCGTCTGCTCAAAGTGCAGGGCGAAAAGTTCTATGAATACGTTGTTGCAATCAACGCGCCAACGGTCGGAGGAGAACTTGCGTCCATGCTCGCGATCATCGGCAGTGCAGCGACTGCCGCGCTGGAGAACCTGCGCCATCGGCATGAACGCGAGCAATTGCAACGTGATCTCGACCAAGCCTCGCACATTCAGCGGTCGCTCTTACCCGATCACTCTATCGAATTCTTGGACTACACCGCATTCGGCGTCTCCGTCCCCGATCGCATCGTCGGCGGCGACTACTTCGACTATCTCTGCCCAACGGACACATCGGAAGAAGAACGTCTCGGCATCGTCGTCAGCGATGCAGCAAGCAAAGGTTTACCCGCTGCGATTCAAGCGCTCTTTGTTTCCGGTGCGCTCCGCATGGGCATCACCTACCACACGAAGATTTCCTCGCTGATAGCCCGGCTCAATACGCTCATCTACGAAACGTTTCCGCACGAGCGCTTTGTGACGCTCTTCTACTGCGAGATCACACCATCGGCCAGCGGTCTTGTCCTCTACGCCAGTGCTGGCCATTGCCCTGCACTGCACTATTCGGCGCAAAACGGCACTATCACATCATTGGAGCCAACCGGTGGAATTTTGGGCATCGCGCCGCACCAACGCTGTTCGGTCGAGAACATCAACATGCAGCATGGCGATATTCTCCTCATCGTCACCGACGGCGTCCTCGAAGCGCAATCTCCCCATGGCGAGTTCTACGGTATTGAGCGAATTGCCAATCACGTGCGCACTGCAAGCAGCCAATCTCCGCGGTCAATTGCTCTTCAGATTCTCGACGACGTCCAGAACTTTAGTGCTGGCGCACCCTACAGCGACGACCGCACGATAGTCGTCGTCAAGCGGCAGTAGAACGCAGAGCCTGGCTTCCGTAGAACGCAGCAATTGCCTCGACGACAGCTGCCACTTCATCCTCGCTCAGCTCAGCGAACATCGGCAGTGCGAGGCTGCGGGATGCTGCATCGTTGGCGACGGGAAACTGCTCATCGAGAAAACCAAGCTCAGCAAAGCATTGTTGCCGGTGGAACGGTACAGGGTAGTACACCTCCGTGCCGATACCTTGTGCCTGCAAATACGCACGCAGGCGATCGCGCGCAGTGGCAAGAATGACGAACTGGTGGTAAATGTGCGAGCCTGGCACATCGGGATAGCGCACAGTCAGTAGCTCAACCGGTGCACGCTCCCCGACGAGACCTGCAGCCGCAAGGAGTTGGCGATACCGCTCTGCATGTGCAGCACGGCGAGCATTCCATTGTTCCAGATAGGGGAGCTTGACGTTGAGCACGGCTGCTTGAAACTCATCCATCCGAAAGTTCCCCCCGACAACGGTGTGGTAGTAGCGCGGCTCCATGCCGTGGTTCCGCATGATGCGCAGCCGATGTCCGAGCGTATCATCGTTGGTAACAACCAATCCCGCATCACCGAATGCACCGAGATTTTTCGTTGGGTAAAACGAAAAGCACCCAATCGTCCCAAGCGTTCCCAAACGCCGCCCATCGCGGTGACGCGCCCCGAGCGCCTGCGCAGCATCCTCGATGATCGGCACACCCGCTTGAGCCGAGAGTGCAAGCAGCTCATCCATCGCTGCTCCCTGGCCGTAGAGGTGTACTGGAATAATCGCACGCGTCCTCGGACTCAACGCAGCCTCCGTGCGTGCAATATCGAGCGTGAGCGTGCCAGGCTCGACATCCACAAAGATTGGTTTGGCATGCAACCGGGCTACAACTCCCGCAGTCGCAAAAAATGAGAACGTTGGCACAATCACTTCGTCCCCAGGTCCGATGCCAAGCGCCATCAACGCTACAAGCAGTGCATCAGTACCGCTCGAAACAGCGATGGCATGCCGAACACCGAGATAGTCCGCAAGTGCTGCTTCGAGCTCTGCGGTTTCCGGACCGAGTACGAAGCGCTGGCTTCGCGCAACACGGAGAAGGCGTTCTTCGATCTGGGTACCAAGAGCGCGATATTGGCGGTGCAGATCCAGGAGTGGAATCATTGAGTGTGGTGGTGTGGTTTCGCGGCTGCAAAAGTACGTATGCATCGCGGGGGGCTTCCTAAATTGCGGTTACTATGCGATGGATACTCTTGGCATTGACGGCAGCACTTGCGGCTGGCTGGTGGTCGTGTGTAGATCATCCCGGCACAGCTTCCGACATAACTGTGTCGGAGTACCCTGTGCCCGAGGGCTTGCCACCGATTCCAATCCCACAGGATAACCCCATCACCAGCGAGAAAATTGCGCTGGGGCGCTTGCTCTTTTACGACAAACGGCTCTCGCACGATGGCGATCTTTCGTGTGCAAGTTGTCACCGCCAGTCGCATGCATTTGCTGATACGCTCGCTGTCAGTCGAGGCAGCAAGAGCGAAATTGGATTGCGGAATGCACCAGCAATTGTCAACATTGCGTATAGCGGCGCCTGGTTCTGGGATGGTCGTGCTCGTTCGATCGAGGAGCAGATCCTCGGCGCACTGATATCACCAATTGAGATGGCATCCGATACTGCACTGATTGCACAACTCCTCACGCGCGATGAGCGGTACCAGCAGCTCTTTCCGCAGGTGTTTGGAACCGCGCCATCGGTACGCGAGGCTATCCGAGCACTGGCGACCTTCTGCCGCGTGCTCATCTCGGGCAACTCTCGTTATGATCGCTACCGCCGCGGCGACGTAGGCGCACTCAGTGATGCCGAAAAGCGTGGCATGGCGCTCTTTTTTAGTTCCCGCGCCGGTTGTTCTGGATGCCACAGCGGCCCGAACTTTACCGACAACACCTTCCACAGCATCGGCATTCACACGCACTACTACGACCGCGGCCGCTACTACGTGACCGGCAATGAAGGCGACATTGGCAAGTTCAGAACACCGACACTTCGCAACGTCGCACTAACGGCACCCTACATGAACGATGGTACTCTTGCGACACTCGATGAGGTACTGGAGCATTACAACACGGGTGGAAAGCCATTTGTCAACAAGGACCCGCGGATTCGCCCGCTTGGACTCACTCGTCAAGAACTCGATGATCTCCGCGCATTTTTGCAGGCGCTCACTGATTCGGCTTTCATCACCAATCCAGCATTTGCACAACCATAGCTTGCACCGATGACAACGAAGAACTTCGTTTTCTGGCTGGTATTCTTCGCTGCAGCGGCAGTGTTCGCGCGGAGCGCGTGGCGACTACGGCAGTACTTGACGTTCGCTCGCCCAGAGAACCGATTCGACCACTTCGGCGCGCGTTTGCGGCAAATGCTCACTATCGGATTACTCCAGACGAAAATACTCCGTGACCGCTCGGCGGGGATCATCCATGTGAGCATTTTCTGGGGATTTCTCGTCCTGCTTGCAGCTGCAGCGGAAGCAGTGCTCGAAGGGTTGCACCCCGCACTCCACCTCAATTGGCTCGGTCCCCTCTACTCGCTTTCGACGATCCTCGCGGACCTGTTCTGTGCGTTCATCATCGTCGCAACAATCGCAGCACTCTGGCGCCGCTACGTTCAGCGTGTACGGCGCCTGCAACTCGAAGGCGATCGGATCGAGGCTGCCATTATTCTTGTGACAATCTTCGCAATTGTCACATCGCTCTTACTGCTCAACATTGCCCGTGTTCGCTTGGGTACGGACTACTCGTGGGCCGTGCGTCCACTTGCATCGCTCCTTGCACCGATTGTGCCGCTCGATCATACCGCGTTCGAAGTTTTCTGGTGGATGCACATCGTGCTCATTCTGGCGTTCACGAACTACCTCCCGTACTCAAAGCATTTGCACGTTTTGACATCGCTGCCGAACGTGTTTTTCTCCCCGCTTGAGTTTCCTCGCCAGATCCCGAAGGTTGATTTCACGGAAGAAGATGCTCTAACTTTCGGCGTCCGCGACATCGAGGATTTCACGTGGAAAACGCTGCTCGATGGCTACACGTGCACACATTGCGGACGATGTACAAGCGTATGCCCTGCGAACCAAACGGGGAAGGTGCTCGATCCGCGCCAGATCATCATTGCCATCAACCAGCGGACAATGGAAAAAGGACCGCTCCTGCTCAAACTGCGCGACTGGGCAGATAACGCCTTGCGGGAAGATCTCCGCAATGCAGCACGCCAACTTCTCCGCGGCAAGCGCACCGACGAAATGACCGAACTCGAACGCACGGTTTTCGAAACGGTTTTCAACGAGGAGGAGCGTGCGGTGTGGAATCGCCGTCTGGTCGGCGACTACATCGCACCAGAGGCACTC
>RFIK01000174.1 GCA_003695605.1 Chlorobiota bacterium | reverse complement strand
TGAGCCAGCATGGGAATTGTCAAGGTTTCTTGCCAGTTCGGTGGCAGAGAGTACTCCATCGAGACTGGACGTTTCGCCAAGCTCGCCGATGGAGCTGTCATGGTGCAGTACGGCGAGACAATGGTCCTGGTGACCGTCTGCGCGAGCCCGGATGTTCGCCCAGATGTGGACTTTCTTCCCTTGACGGTCGAGTACCGCGAAAAATCATCTGCCGCTGGAAAGATTCCTGGCAGTTTCTTCCGTCGCGAAGGGCGTCCGACGGAAAAGGAAATCCTCTCCGCACGATTGATTGATCGGCCGATTCGTCCAATGTTTCCCGAAGGCTGGCGTGCTGATACCCAAGTTGTTGCAACCGTCTTTTCTGCCGACGACAAGAACGAACCCAACTCGCTCGGTATGGTCGGTGCCTCTGCTGCACTGCTACTTTCGGATATTCCCTTCGATGGACCAGTCTCGGAAGTGCACGTCGGCAGGATCAACGGCACCTTCGTTATCAACCCGACCTACCAGGAACTGGAGGTTTCGGATATGGAGATCACCGTTGCTGGCACCGACGACTCGATCGTGATGGTCGAGGGAATGTCCAAAGAAATCAGCGAGGATGATTTTATCGCAGCACTCGAATTTGCGCATGAGAACATCCGGGTCCTCAACCAATTGCAACGCGAGCTTCTCGAGAAAGCAGGTGGAGGCAAACGACCGCATCGCCCAGTGCAAGCAATCCCCTGCCCACCTGACTTGGAGCGCTTCATCCGTGAGCGCGTTACCGAACCGCTGAACCAGATGATTCACTCATCGTCTTCGAAGGAAGCGCGCTCGGAGTTCCGTAAAAAGCTCCTCGACGAAACGCTGCTGGCTGTCCAGCAATTCATCCTTGATCACGACGACGTCGCCGAGCTACCAATCGTTCAGCTCACTAACCGGGTCGTTAGCGACGTTGAGTACGAGTTGATGCGCAAGATGATTCTCACCGAAGGACGTCGACTCGATGGACGCGGCTTGACCGACATCCGCCCCATCACTTGTGAAGTTGGACTGCTGCCGCGCACCCACGGATCTGCACTCTTTACGCGCGGAGAAACGCAGAGTCTGACGACTGTTACACTCGGCACCAAGCAAGATGAGCAAATCGTTGATGGCTTGCTGCCGACCTACGAGCGGCGATATATGCTGCACTACAACTTCCCGCCCTACTCAACGGGCGAAGTTGGTCGGATGACGGGCGTCAGCCGCCGCGAAATTGGGCACGGCAATCTCGCCGAACGTGCCCTCCAGCCGCTCATCCCCAGCGAGGAAGAGTTTCCCTACACGATTCGCATCGTCTCGGACATCCTCGAATCGAACGGCTCATCCTCGATGGCGACGGTGTGCGCAGGCTCACTTGCATGCATGGACGCCGGAATTCCGATCAAAAAACAAGTTGCCGGCATCGCAATGGGCCTTATCACTGAAGGTGATCACGTCGCAATCTTGAGCGACATTCTCGGCGATGAAGATCACCTCGGCGATATGGACTTCAAAGTTGCTGGTACTGCTGACGGCATCACAGCCTGCCAAATGGACATCAAGATTAAAGGGCTGTCGCTCGAGATCGTACGCCGAGCACTCGCACAAGCGCGAGAGGGCAGGCTGCACATCCTCCGTATCATGAACGAGTGCATTGACAAACCTCGTCCGGAGCTATCGCGCTATGCCCCACGGCTGACGACGATCAAAATTCCGGTCGAAATGATCGGAACGGTCATTGGGCCAGGCGGCGCAACGATCCGCGAAATCACCAAGCAAACAAATACGGAAATCAGCATCGAGGAAGATGGCACTGTCATCATCGCTGCCGTCAACCAAGAAAATGCGCAGATGGCCATCGATTGGATCAAAGGTCTCACGCGTGAACCCGAACTCGGTGAAGTCTATCACGCAAAGGTCAAGGAAATCCGCGAAGGACTCGGCGCAATCGTCGAATTCCTCCCGAAAAAGCAAGGGTTGCTCCACATCTCCCAAATCGCTCACGAGCGAGTGCACAACATCCTCGATTACGTCAAGCCAGGCGACATTGTTGAACTCAAGCTCATTGAAATTCAGCCAGATGGCAAATTCCGACTCAGCCGAAAAGCGCTGCTGCCGCCACCGGAAGATGTGATCAACGGTGGTAATCGTGCCGGCGGAAGTGGTCGCTTCGAACGCTCGCCACGCCCTGCAGATAGCCATCGCCACAGCACTCCACCTCGCCCACCCCATCGCGGCGGAAGACGCTAAGATCCCTCACACCTGCTGAGGCTATTTCACGGAATTCAGAGGGCGCACAGGAGCCTGTCATCGGGTAGCCGCATGCGTGGCGGGAGCATGCTTTTTGAAGAGAGACCGCGATAGCTGACAATTGCGCTGAATGGGACGTGCCCGGAGCGGGATTCGAACCCGCACGCTCCTTCCGGAGCCCAGGATTTTAAGTCCTGTGCGTCTGCCGTTTCGCCATCCGGGCGGCAGGCAAAGATACATTCCCTGCTCTTGATGACGATCTTCGAACTACGTCTTCGAGTGCACGGAATTCGCAAGGCTTATTTTCGCTCCGCTTGTCATTTCTCACGATGCGCATGGCTGATTTTGTTCATCTGCACAACCACTCTCACTATTCCCTCCTCGACGCAATCGCAACACCGGAACAGCTAGTCAATGCCGCGCTCAACGACGGTCAACCAGCAGTGGCATTGACCGATCACGGCGTCATGTTCGGATGCATGGAGTTCTTTTTCGCTGCCAAAAAACGCGGCATCAAACCGATTATCGGTTGCGAGGTGTATTTAGCCAAAGGCTCGCGAACGGAGAAAAAGCCCATCAAGAACGGCGAGAGCAAGCGGGATTACTTTCACCTTGTGCTCCTTGCAAAAAATGAGCAAGGCTACCGGAACCTCTGCAAGCTCGTTTCGCTCGGTCACACCGAGGGATTTTACTACAAACCGCGCATTGACCGAGAGCTTCTCGTGCAGTACCAC
>RFIK01000173.1 GCA_003695605.1 Chlorobiota bacterium | reverse complement strand
GATTTCTCCGAATTGATCGGTCACTAGTTTGCGAATACTCATCGCAGAAGTTTGGACGGGCATCGGGGCCGCCGCCATTGTTGTGGATTCCATTGCACCTACCATCCGTGGTGGTTAGCCTAATTGTCAAACGCAATGAGAATTTCGACACGTCGGTTGCTCGGCGATGCAGGCTCTGGAGCTATCGGGTGACTGGCACCGAATCCGCGTACAACAATCCGCTCCTCGGGGACACCGCCCTTGACAAGCTGCACTGCAACAGCCATCGCCCGCTCTACGGAAAGCTCGAGATTGCACTGACCCGACCGCGGAGGACGACTGTCGGAATGCCCATCAATCGTGATGTGGGCAGTTCCATCCCGGAGAATCTCTGCCAGCTCCGCAAGAGCTTGCTCTGCACGCTCGCTCAGACGACTCGATCCGGTCTCGAAGAGCACTTCGTCTGCCAGGATGCAGCGGTACGTCGTGCTATCATGCTCGATGTTCGCCGGTGAAAGTCGTCCGAGCACTGCTGCAAGTGGCGACAGTTGCACCGTGTCTGATGTCGTGCTTCGCGTACCGAAGACAGCCGACGCTGCTCGAGCAAGCTGACGGTAGCGCTCTGCATCAGCACGAAACGTTGTCGAAAGAACCACGAACACGCCCACCAGCAGTGTAACCATGTCGGCGTAGCTGATTAGGTAGCGATCGGGTCGATCGTCACGCTCGTCCATGGCCAGAGCGATGGTCATTGTGTTCGCTGTGTGTTATCGGCAGCTCACCCGAAAACTGAACACTTCAGCAGGCAAGAGTAGTTTTGCGCATCACCGATGGATGCAGCGATGCCACTGTTTACTCGTGAGGAGCTTACCGCAGTACTGCAGCCCGTTGTAAGCGATAATCTCGCTGCACTCGACGTTGTCGAAGGCGTTTCGACGGATTCGCGGACGCTTCGGGCTGGCAACCTTTTCGTAGCGCTCCGTGGCGAGCGGTTCGATGCTCATACGTTCGTTGCTGATGCAATCGAGCGAGGAGCCCGTGCGTTGGTGCTCGATGTGTCCTATCGGGGACACTGCGCAATCGGCGATGCACCGACATTCTGGGTTGTGGACACGCTGCGTGCCTACGGCGATCTTGCGCGGGCGCATCGTCGGCGCTTTGATATACCGGTCATTGCAGTTGCTGGCGCCGTCGGTAAGACAACAACCAAAGACATTGTCGCGCACCTTCTGGCCGAGTGGTATACAGTGCATCGGACGCCCGGCAATTGGAACAATCGCGTTGGCGTGCCGCACGTGCTTCTGGGGATTGAACCTGTTCACACTGTAGTCGTGGTCGAGATCGGGACAAATCGCCCCGGGGAAATTGCCGAGCTTTGCCGCATCGCTGAGCCGACACATGGCGTCATCACGGCAATTGCTGAAGAGCATTTGGAGTTCCTCGGCTCGCTCGATGGTGTCGAGCAAGAAGAGACAGCGCTCTTCCGCTGGTTAGCCGATCACGGTGGGCACGCATGCGTCAATCTCGACGATAGTCGTCTTGCACGCTATGCTGAACATTTGCCGCACGTCTTAACGTTCGGTCGCGATGGTTCGGCACAGCTCCGGGCACGCTTTGTGCTCGATTCCACGACGCTCTTCCCACACATCGAGCTTGCATTCGAAGGAACCTGTGTCCATGCACGGCTATCGCACCCAGGATATGGTGCAGCATACTGTGCGATCGCAGCGTCAGCAGTGGCACTCAGTCTTGGCGTGGACTTGGAGGCAATTGCCCGTAGGCTTGGAACGTACCGTCCCACTGATCCACACGGCTATGCACGAATGCAGGTCGAGGAAGTCCAGGGCGGCATTACCATCTTGAACGATTGCTACAACGCCAATCCTGCTTCGATGCGCGCTGCGCTCGATACGCTCTCAGCATATCCGACAGCTCAGCAACGTATTGCGGTGCTCGGCGACATGCGCGAGCTGGGTGCAGCGACAGCTGCTGAGCACCGTGCGATTGTGCAGTATGCTGCAGAACGTGCCGATGTCATTGTCGCGATTGGCAAGGCGATGGAGAACGCAGTGCGCTTGCTCGATGGAAGCCTTCCGTGCACTGTTGCGATCGCTCGCAGCCACAGTGAGGCGGCATCGATCGTTCGCTCACTCGCACGTCCGGGAGATGTCGTTTTAGTCAAGGGATCCCGCTCGATGATGCTCGAGAACGTGATCGCACACCTCCGCGGGGGAACGAAGGAGCCGTAGCTTTGCATCCATGGTGACATCTTCACTTTTCATCAGCGATGCAACCGAAATGCCCTTCGGAATCAGCGATCGAGATGACTGAGCTTGTTCTGCCCAACGATACAAATTATCTGGGCAACCTTCTCGGTGGACGCTTGATGCACTGGGTGGATATCGCTGCTGCATTGGCAGCGATGAAGCATAGTGGTCGCGTCTGTGTGACTGCCTCAGTTGATAGCATCAGCTTTTTTGAGCCGATCAAATTGGGTCATGTCGTGCGGATCTACGCAATGGTCAATCGTGCGTTCCGGACCTCGATGGAGGTTGGTGTCAAAGTGCTCCGCGAAGATCCGATCAATGGATCGTCTGCGCACGTTGCGACGGCATATCTGACGTTCGTCGCGATTGATCAATACGGCAAGCCACTGCCAGTCCCACCGATCGAGCCGCGTACACCAGACGAGCAGCGCCGCTACGAAGCGGCGGAAATCCGGCGCCAGCAGCGGCTCGAGCAGCGCGAACTGCTCCGCAAGCGCCACGAGCAAATTCAGGCAGAACAAAGCGACGTATCCCGCACATGTTGAGCAACGTTCCAGGAGCGATGCTTCCCGCCGAGGAACAGTTCCGAATCCTCTCCGATGGAGTTGCGGAAATTTTGCCGCTCGATGAGTTCCGAGCAAAGCTGGAGCGAGCAGTTCGAACGCGTACTCCGCTCCGTGTTAAGCTTGGGTGCGATCCATCGCGGCCAGATCTGCATATAGGCCACGCTGTCGTACTCGAAAAGCTTCGGCAATTCCAGGAGTTGGGGCACACGGTCATCTTCATCATCGGCGATTTTACCGCGATGATCGGCGATCCGAGCGGCCGCTCGAAAACGCGTCCAGCACTGACGCTCGAGGAGACGCAAGCGAATGCACGATCGTACTTCGAGCAAGTGGGCATCGTGCTCGACCTCGCACGTGCCGAGATTCACTCGAACTCCGAATGGCTCAGCAGGCTCACGTTTGCTGATGTCATCCGTGTGGCAGCGCAGGTGACGGTATCCCAAATGCTCGAGCGCGATGATTTCCACCAGCGCTTCAACAGCGAGCAACCGATCGCGTTGCATGAGCTGCTCTACCCTCTTGCGCAAGGGCTCGATTCGGTCGAGGTGCGGGCAGACATCGAACTTGGTGGAACCGACCAACGGTTCAACTTTCTCTTAGCGCGAGAACTGCAAAAGCACGCCGGACAAGAGCCGCAAGCGATCGTGCTCATGCCACTGCTCGAAGGAACCGACGGTGTGCAGAAGATGAGCAAATCGCTCGGTAACTACATTGCACTGCTCGATCCGCCGCGTGAAATGTTCGGGAAAGTCATGTCCATCCCGGATGAACTTATCGTGCGCTACTACCGCTACGCGACGTTTGCCTCGGCCGACGACGCACGTGCGATGGAACAACAATTGCGCGATGGGCGCTTACATCCGCGCGATGCAAAAGCATTGGTGGCAGAGCGGCTGGTGACGCGCTATCACGGGGAGGACGCTGCACGTTATGCCCGAGAGGAATTCGACCGCATGTTCCGTCACAAGGAAGTGCCCGAGGAGATCGAGACTGTCCCGCTGCAATTGCCGATGCCACTTGTCGAGGTAGTAGTTGCTGCAGGGTTAGTTCCATCCAAGAGCGAAGCACGGCGGCTAATTGCGCAAGGCGGCATTTACGTCAACGGTGAGCGTGTCACTGACTATGCAGCTGTGCTCGCGCGCGGGGAGCATATCGTCAAGGTAGGCAAGCGCCGATTTGTACGGATACAGTCGGTGTAGCGTACTGCACCAGCAGACACGACGTCTCAGGTGAAACAATTCGCTGGGTCTGTGCATTAATTTCGAGCAGCACTAATGCTGGTGCAGTCACAGTGAATGCGGCGCGCGTTATGGAAGCGGTAGAGCAGGCAGAGCGCAGGTGCCGCCGCTATTGGAAGGGCGTACCTCCTGCGGAGTGGCACGAGGCGTTCTGCGAAGGGCGAGCAGCAGCATTATGCTATGCTGCGGAGCATCCGCGTGCACGGACAGCGACGCTTGTTC
>RFIK01000172.1 GCA_003695605.1 Chlorobiota bacterium | reverse complement strand
TGCGGCTGATGTACTTGCAAGTTATCCGCGGGGCAGAATACTTGCAGCGGAGCGAAACTCAGGCGATCAAACAGCGTGCGCGTATTCCATCGCGTGGCTGCATGTACGATCGCAATGGTGTGATGATCGTTCGCAATGAGCCAGCCTTTACCATCACACTGACGCCGAGCGATGTAGATACGACGACGTTCCCGTTCCTTGCACGCTTGCTCCACATGCCGCTGGAGCAACTCCGCACAATCTATGCGCGGGCATTGCCGTATCGCTTCCAGGAAGTGCCGATCGTCCGCGATGCGCCGCTCTCCATCGTTGCAGCAATCGAAGAGCATTACGCAGAACTTCCCGGCATCGAACTCCGCACCGATGTCAAACGGCGGTATCTCCTCCGCGCACATGCGAGCCATCTATTCGGCTACCGTGCCATGGTGGACGAGCGCGACCTGGCGACCAAGGGCGACTACTACACGCTCAATGACTACATTGGAAAAACGGGAATCGAAGCATCCTACGAGCCATTCCTCCGCGGAAGAAAGGGCGTCCAGTTCGTTGCTGTCAACGCAGCAGGGCAGCCAATCGAGCGATTCAACAACGGGCGAAGTGATATTGCAGCCATCGAAGGTGCTGATCTCTACCTGAGCATGGATGCGCTCCTGCAGGAAGTTGCTGAAGAGCAGATGGGCAATGATCACGGTGCCGTTGTTGTGCTCGATCCACGCAATGGCGAAGTGCTCGCGTTTGTCAGCAAGCCAGACTACGACCTCCACCCGATGGAAACACCTGCCTCGGGAGAGTACTTTGCCCTGCTTGCACGCGATCCGAGCAAGCCCCTATTTAATCGCGCCATGCAGACGCAGTATCCGCCAGGCTCGACGTGGAAAATGCTCATGGCATTGGCAGCACTCCATGAAGGCATCATTGATGAGCGGACAACGATTCATTGTCCAGGTAGCTTTACGTACGGCGGCCGTAGCTTCAAATGCCATGGTGCGCATGGTACGGTAGATGTGCGGCGTGCGATTCAGGTTTCGTGCAATGTGTTCTTCTACCGGCTTGGCCAACGCATCGGCATTGACAACCTCTACAAGTACGGCACAATGTTCGGCTTTGGTCAGCTTACAGGGATTGACATCGCGGGGGAAAAACGGGGACTCCTCCCGTCGCGGGCATGGTTTGCACGGCGAGGTGTGAGTGGAAGCCTGCTCGATGGACGGATGGTGAACTTAGGCATTGGTCAAGGCGAACTTGGAGTGACGCCGCTTCAAATGGCCGTCTATGCCGCAACACTTGCCAACGGCGGAACGCTCTACCAACCACACGTCGTCCGTGCAATCTACAACAAGGAAACTGGCCGCATGGAAAAGGTCGCGTACGGCAGTGTCAAACTCCCACTCGATCCACGGCATGTACGCGTCGTTCAAGAGGGCATGTACGCGGTATGTAACATTCCTGGTGGCACAGCAACGAACGTTCGCGTTGAGGGAGTCGCAGTCTGCGGCAAGACGGGGACAGCGCAAAACCCGCACGGGAAGGATCACTCATGGTTCATCTGCTATGCACCGGCGGAAAATCCGACGATTGCAATGTGTGTGATGGTCGAAAATGCTGGTTTTGGTGCAACACGTGCTGCACCGATCGCACGGACGATTCTCGATGCCTACTTCCACCCTGAACGCTACCGTGATTCGAGCGCTGTCGGTACTGTAGCGAGGGCGAACTTCTCCCTGCAGCATCAGGCGCAATGAACCGCTCTGCAGTGTGGCATGGAGGACTTGCTCTCGGCATCGCATTGCTGGTTGCATGTTCCTCGGAGCCATCACAGCGAGTGCTACGGGTATGGCATTTCTGGAGCGAGCCTGCGCAAGAGCGAGCGTTCCGTGCAATCATCGCAGAGTTCGAACGCCAGCATCGGGACGTTCGCGTCGAGCTTGTTCCTCTCCAGTGGAGCGATGGCAAAGCCAAGCTTCAGATTGCGCTTGCAAGTAGCAATCCGCCGGATGTTGTTCAGGTGGGTGCCGAATGGATTGCTGAGTTTGCGCCGGCGTTGCTCCCGCTCGATCGGAAATTCGATGGGCTGCTCGATTCTGCCTTTGCGTCGATCGGCATTCGGGCCGATGACAGTGTGCGCCGTGCGGTTCCCTGGACAGTCAACGCGCGGGTGCTCTTTGTCCACCAATCGCTCGGCATTGATTCGACTGCGTCGTGGGAAGAGCTTGTGGCGCGTATTGGCGGGTTCCATGCGCCTCCGGAGCGAGTTGGGCTTGGACTATGCACGAGCGATCCCCACAACGTGCTCAAGCGTGTGCTCCCATGGATTTGGGCTGCCGGTGGGCATTTGCTCAGCACAGCGCCGCTTAGCGCCAGCGCCGATAGCACGCTGGATGGTGCGCTCGAGCACGTAAGGGAACTTATCCCGTTTGCGGTCGTCGAGCAATCGCGACACCTCGATGCGCGGTTGCGTCGTGGCCAGATCGGCGCAGTGCTTTCTGGGGTGTGGATGCTCGCTGATTCGGCAGTATGCAGGGCGTATCGTGTCCTCCCTGTGATTCCTCATTGCTCTGGCAGTCGAGGAGAGAGCATCCTAAGCGGCGATTGCTTTGCAATCGCGCGGCGTGCAGCAAACCAACATGATGCGCGTGCATTCCTTGCCTACGTGGCAGACTGGGATCACGCAGCACGGTTCTGCCAGGCAGTCCCCGATGCAGGGTTCCCCGCATTTCGCCCGCCATCGAAGCAGGCGCTCGATAGTCTGCTTGTCCGCGCGCCACAGTGGCGCCCAGCATACGCACAGACTCGTAACGCCCGGCTCCTGCCGCCGGTACCATGGTTTCTCGATGCAGAGCAAATCGTCGAGGCACAGCTGGCTGAGTTCCTCTACGGTCGCCAAAACCCACAGGAAACACGAGCACTGCTCCGCCGGCAGCTTGCGAAACTCGAAGGTGCTCGTGCCGTCGCAGCGCATCAGGAGAGCATCACTCCGTATCAATCTGCGCGCGCTGCAGTCGGCCGCTGAAGTCAACGTAAACGGTCTTCCACTCGGTGAAGATGTCGAAGACGGTCCAGCCTCCTTCGCGGTGCCCATTGCCGGTGTTTTTGATTCCTCCGAATGCCATGTGTGCCTCTGCGCCGATGGTGGGAGCGTTGATGTACGTGATACCTGCCTCGATGTCGCGCATCGCCGCGAAGGCATATTCGACCGAGCGAGTGTAGATCGCGGAAGACAGCCCATAGTCGGAGTCATTCGCAAGCGCGATTGCATGCTCGAACGATTCCGCTTTTGCAACGGAGAGCACGGGACCGAAGATTTCCTCGCGCCAAATACGCATCGTTGGCTGGACGTCGGTGAAAATCGTCGGTTCGATAAAGTACCCGTGTGCAAGCTCGCCCTCGGTGCGGCGATTGCCACCGAGTGCAAGACGAGCGCCCTCCTGCTGTCCAATGTGGATGTAGTCGAGAATTTTCTTGCACTGACGTTCGTTGATAACTGGCCCAACTTGCGTTTGCTCGTCGAGGCCGGAACCGAGCGTGAGCGCTCGCGCTCGCTCGATGAGCATCCCAAGGAATGTATCGTGGATCGGCGCGTGCAGTATCAAGCGCGAGGTAGCAGTGCAGCGCTGCCCCGTGGTGCCAAAAGCTCCCCAGAGCACCCCTTCGATTGCCAGCGCAAGGTCGGCATCCTCCATGATGATGACGGCGTTTTTGCCACCCATTTCGAGTGAGACTTTCTTGTTGAGTGCTCCGCAGCGGGCAGCAATCTGAGTGCCGGTTGCAGTCGAGCCAGTGAATGCAACGACACGGACGTCCGGATGCTCGACAAGTGCTGCACCTGCTTCTGCGTCGCCGTGCACGATGTTGAAGACCCCCGGTGGCACCCCTGCCTCCTGGAGGATTTCCGCAAAGATCACCGCGGAGTGGGGAGCATCGTCGGAAGGCTTCCAGACGATGGTGTTCCCCGCAGCGAGTGCAGGGAAAATTTTCCACGATGGTACAGCAATAGGGAAGTTCCACGCAGTGATGATCCCGCAGACCCCAAGTGGCATGCGGAACGACAGATTCATCTTGTTGGGCAATTCGCTTGGTGTGTTGTAGCCGAACAGGCGCCGCGTTTCGGTGGCACTGTAGTAGGCGGTGTCAATTGCTTCCTGGATGTCACCGCGAGTTTCAAAAAGTGGCTTGCCCATTTCGCGGGTCATGATTGCAGCAAGTTCTTCCTTCCGGCGAGTGAAAATGTCTCCGGCGCGACGGATGATCTCTCCCCGACGTGGTGCTGGTATGCGGCTCCAGCGTGTGAAGGCCTGGCGTGCTGCCGCACAAGCGCGGGCGATGTCCTCGGCGTTCGATCGTGGAAATTCACCGATAACATCGCGTGTATCGGCAGGGTTGACGTTCGGAAACCACCGATCGCTTGTGGAGGGGAGCCATTGACCAGCGATGTAGTTGAAAAATCGCATAACCTCGAAGCAGAGAATGTGGACGAGCCAAGCTGCATGCGGCAAAATTAGAGTGCACCGCGACTTGCAACTGTGTGAGAAAATAGCAGTCGAACGCATGCGTCAAGGGCAACCGTCCCAATTACGCTGCCGAACATGATCGAGATTTCATGGTGTCGGATGCCCCAGCCAGTGCCGGTGCTCTGCGACTATGCACGGGGCGACCACTGGTTGCACTCCCTCTGCCGAGGAGAGCACTCACACGGCAGAGTGCATTCCAGCGCAATCGAGGCTATCAAGCAGACGATGGATCCACTCACATTGCACGCTGAACAACAAATGAACATTGCTCGACTCGGCGAAGGGGCGGCTGTTGTGATCAGCGGGCAGCAGGTGGGATTTCTCGGCGGACCGCTCTATACGTGGCTCAAGATTGCAGGGACAATCGAACAGGCTCATCGTCGGGGTGCGGTACCCATCTTCTGGATCGAAGACAATGACCACGACATCAAAGAAGCACAACGCATCGGACTTATCGGCAGGGACGATCGGCTCCTGTGGCTTGAGTGTCCGCCTGCCGAGCACCTTGTGCAGCAAACGATTGTTGCGACCTGCCGAGTTGGTGCTGCCATCGAGGAGTCTCTTGCAACACTGCGGGAGGAATACGCAGGGAGTCCGTTCGTCACGGAAACACTTGATGCACTCCAAGAGTGCTACGTTCCCGGACGTACGTGGTCGGAGGCATTCCTGCAGCTGCTTCAACGGTGGTGGGGCGCTCGAGGGTTGCTCTTTGTTCGCTCATCGGTTCTTCGGGAGCTTGGGGCGATGCAACCAGTGCTTGAGCGAGTGTTCGAACAATTCGAGGGCTTTCTCCATGCAATCAAGACGCAGACGTCAGAGTTGGAGCACCGTGGATATTTTGCGCAGCTTGAGGTCTCCTCTCTACCGGCATTCTACCATCACAGCGGGAGCCGCTACCGTGTCCATGCGCAGCCTGATGGCAGCTACCGTGCGTTTCGATGGCGCTTTTCCCACCAAGAGCTGCAGGCATTGCTGCGCAGTCATCCTGAACACTTTTCGCCGAGTGCTGCACTGCGCCCATTAGCGCAAGACTGGCTTCTATCGCCAGTGGCGAGTGTTCTCGGACCGGCGGAGTTGAGCTACCACTTGCAGTTGCGCCGCGTGTATGCGGAGTGGGAACTTCCGCGTGCGGAGCTGGTTCTGCGTCCCTCGGCGACTGTGGTCCCGTCGCGAGTGATGCGCGTGCTCGAGCGCCACGGTGACCACGTGCAGCATTTCTTCGAGCCGCAACACATGTTCGATAGCTGGCTTGCACGGCTGCTCGATGGCCAGGCGCTGCTCGATGACGCTGCGCATCTTGAGCGTACGCTCCATCAGGCGATCGAGCAGCTACGCATGCGCGCGCAAGCATACGACCCGACTCTGGCGCGGAGCGTTGCCTCGATCGAGCACGTCATCGTCGATCGGCTGGCAACGCTCGATCGCAAGATTCAACGGGCGATCCAACGCCACAATCGCGAGACGGTTGCACGCTATCGCAGAGCACGAGCGCATCTTTTCCCCAACGAGGGGCTACAGGAACGCACGATTGCGCCGATACATTGGCTGTGCACGCTGGGCATTGACCGCTGGCGAGCAGTCGTCCAACAGATCGCAACGTTCGAAAATGTTGCGCACTATATTGCACTGCCCGACGAGTTGCTCAGCATTTCTGGCACACCTGTTGCACACGCATAGTGTGAATTGCTACGTACCACAAACATGGAGCGTGTTATGGAAAAGCCGTTCGTACTCGTCGTCGATGACAACCGCATCACAACGAAGCTTCTTCGACGTTACCTCGAATCGAATGGTTTTGAGGCAGCGGAGGCGTACGATGGCGTCGAGTGTCTCGAAAAGGTTGCACAGCGCCAGCCCGATGCAGTGGTGCTGGATGTGATGATGCCACGGATGGATGGCTACGAGACCGTGCGCCGCCTGCGTGAAAATCCAGTGACAGCAAAAATTCCCGTCGTCATTGTTACTGCGCTCAACGACGTTGCCAACCAGCTGAAAGCGATCGAAAGTGGAGCCGATGATTTTTTGAGTAAGCCGATCGAGGAAAAGCTGCTCATTGCAAAGGTGCGACTTCTGACAACACTCAACATGCAGCGGCGCAAAGCCGAAGAACTGGAACGTCAGCTTGCAGACGCAGCGCATACAGCCTCGTAGAACAACCCTGTGGGCGCAGAGCAGGCAGAAGGGGAAAAGTTGTAAATTGCTAGTAGCACACGCTTCCTCAAAGCGGAGTAGTGCAGTTTTTGCCGAGTACACCACATTCGTCCGCACCAAGCACCAATGCGTAACAACCTGTTGCTGCGTACCATCGCGTTCGGTATTGCACTTCTGCCATTTGGCTGTGCGCAGATCAAACAAATTTCCGATGCGCTCACAAATCTCCAACGCCTGCAGTTCAAGCTTGGCGCGGTACACAACTTTCGTTTAGCTGGAGTGGACCTTTCCACGAAAACATCTGCGTCGGACTTCAGTCCGATTGGCGACGGCCTCAAGCTGCTCGAGGCATTCCGGAGCAAGAAGCTTCCGGCAGATTTCATCCTCGACCTGGAAGTTCGAAACCCCAATGACGGCACGCAGGGCAGAAGTGCTGTCCCTGCGACCTTAGCGGGCCTTGAGTTTCGGCTCCTCATTGATGAGCAACCGACGATTACCGGCAGTCTCGACCGTGAAGTGGAAATCCCAGCCAGTGGAAGCGTAACAGCGGTGCCGATTCGAATTTCGCTCGACCTCTACGAGTTTTTCGGCAGTCGTGGCTATGACAAGTTGCTCGACCTTGCACTGGCCATTGGGGGGAAGAATGGCTCTGCAAGCAGACTCAAACTCGATGCAAAACCGACTGTGCGGACGAAATTCGGGCTGATGACCTATCCTGGGCGAATCACGATCGTTGACCGCGAGTTCCGCAATTGATGCCGCGCACGACGAAATGAACGATGAGAGTGCAACTGAACTGCTGTTGGTCCTGGCTGCATGGGTGTGTGGAGCACTCGCAGCAGTTGTCTCGTTCATGCGTGCTGTAATCGCCGCTGTTTCAGCCTCGCGGCTTGAAGAGCTTCACCCTCAGCATCCTGCAGTACTCGACAAAGTGTATGACGCACGCCGCTTGGGATCAGTCGAGCGGACGGTGTTGATGGTCGCGGACGTTGCTCTCGTAGCTGCGCTGGCAGCGGTGCTTACGGTTCTTGGGATGGTATGGTGGGGCTTGGCCGATGCACGAGTGTTTCTGATGCTCGCAGTCATCGTCGCCGTTATCGTCGCTGGGAAAGCACTCGTCCACGCACTTGGTGACCTGATGGCAGACGCAGTGATTCTCGTGGTAGCGCGGGGGCTGGACGTTGTGCTTCGGATTGCACGTCCCCTCGTTGCGGTGATCGGCACAGTTATGGAAACGCTCCACGCGCGACGGCACCAAGAGGACGCTCGTGAGCAGGTCGCTGAAGAACTCAGTGCAATCATGGAAGAAGCTGTCGAAGAGGGCACACTCGAAGCGGAGGAAGTCCGCATTCTGCAGAACATCATGCGCGTGCGGGATGTGCACGTCGAGGACGTGATGACGCCGCGGAATGTTGTCGCAGGCTTAGCTGCGGATATGCCTATCCGCCAAGCCGCTGAACTGCCGGAGCTGCAGACATACTCTCGCCTGCCGGTGTGGGAGGGCGCAAACATGGACAACATCATTGGCTACGTCCTCTCGCGCGATGTTCTCGTCGCTGCACTCCGGGGCAGTGGAACCCAGCCGATACGGACACTCCTCCGTCAAGCGGTGTTCATCCCTGAGAATGTCAGTTTGGACCGCGCGTTGGAAGAGTTCTTGAAACGGCGACAGCACATGTTCATCGTCGTTGATGAATACGGTGGTGTCGAAGGGTTGCTGACGTTGGAAGATGTCCTCGAAACTATCCTCGGGGCAGAGATCGTGGACGAAGCCGACAGCGTCGTAGATATGCGTCAATTGGCGCAGCAGCGGCGCGATCGGCGCATCGCACAGCAGAGTATGCAGCAAGGAGTTCAACAGCCATCGGTAGAAGAATGAAGCAATTGTGGTCCCCCTGGCGTTCGCAGTACATTGAGTCGCTCTCTCACGATGGACTCAGCGCTGATTGCTTCCTCTGTGCAGCAGCGCAAGCACCACCGGAGCAGGATGCTGATAATCTCGTCGTTCACCGTGGGGCACTGTGTTTTGTGATCATGAATCGCTACCCCTACAACAGCGGGCACCTCTTGGTCGCACCGTATCGGCACGTCGGTGATTTGGCCGAGCTTGCAGAACATGAGGCGCATGCGCTCATCGAAACGGTGCAGGAGGCGATCCGTGTGCTGCGTCGTACGCATGCGCCACACGGATTCAACGTCGGTACAAATCTCGGTCGCACCGCGGGCGCCGGACTGCCCGATCACATCCACATTCACATCGTCCCGCGCTGGAATGGCGATACCAACTTCATGCCAATTCTGGCAGAGGTGAAAGTCATCTCCGAGTTTCTCAGCCACGAGCAACGCAAACTTGCTGAAGCATTCACGCATGCAACCGAACGCAGCAACCGCAATTAGTCCGCGACGTCGGCTGGGACAGCACTTCCTGGCAAGCCAACAGATTGCTCGTCGTATTGGAGCTGCGCTCGACGCGACGTGCGGGAGCACGGTATTCGAAATCGGCGCCGGCACAGGAGCATTGACGAGGGCACTGGTGGAAACGAGGGCCGGACGTATCATCGCTGTCGAATTCGATCCCCGCGCAGCAGCGTACGTGCGAGCAGAGCTTGGCAAAGACTCACGGCTCGAGGTTGTCGAAGAGGATGTGTTGCGTCTGCGGCTTTCTGCATTCGGCATCACGGCAACAGCTCCTGCCTTCGTCGTGGGGAATATCCCATACAATCTGACCGGGCCAATCCTTTTTTGGCTCTTCGAGCAAGCCGATTGTATCCGCCGTATCGTGCTGATGGTGCAAAAAGAAGTTGCCCGTCGCCTCGTTGCAGCGCCGGGTTCGAAGGTGTACGGCATTTCCTCGGTTGCGACACGACTTGTCACAAAGCACGCGCGCGTGCTTTTCGATGTTCCGCCGGGAGCATTTATCCCACCCCCGAAGGTGACATCATCGGTTGTGGTGCTCGACTGCAACGGTCGGTCGCTTGCTGAGTCGGACTACCAGGAAGTAATGGCGCTCGTGCATGCCGCCTTCAACCAACGGCGGAAAAAACTCCGCAACGCACTCGAGCGCTATGCCTACGAGCAGTGCGGTGAGCGATGGAGAGAACTTTCTGCATCCCCGCTGCTCGAACGTCGCGCCGAAGAGCTCGCACCGGACGACTTCCGTGCACTCGCTGCCGAAATCAGACGGTTACGGGGAGAACGTACATGAATCGGCTGCAGCAATGGCGTACCCGTGTTGCTGACGAGCAGTTGCAGCTCCGCGGCGTTCTGACCGCGCTCGATTGGTACACGCTTGGCATCATGGCGGTCTATTCAGTGTTGGCGATTCTGTTCTACCCGATCGTACCCCGAGCGACGACACTCCTTGTTACAAACGCGCTCTTTGCAACTGCGATTGTAGCGATTGCCTGGCTCAGTCAACTGACGGCAAACAGAACGATTCGCCTGCTTCGGTTTTTCTACGTCATCCCGATGGTCTATCCGATGTACCAGCAGAGCCAGCAGCTAGTCCCTGCGCTCCACCCACGGGACTATGACTGGCTCCTCATCGAGCTCGATCGTATGCTCTTCGGCACTGATCCAACACGGTGGATGGCACAGTTTGCACATCCTGTGCTGACGGAGTATCTGCAGCTTTGTTACGTGTCGTTCTACTTGCTGCCGATTGCAGTCGCCCTGAGTTTCTTCGCGCAGCGCCGCACCGTGACGATGCTGCGATTCGGTCGGATGATTGTTTTTGGCTTTTACGTCTCGTACCTTGCATACTTTGCATTACCAGCGATTGGTCCACGGTTTACCCTTCATAATTTTTCGCAGCTCGAGGAGGAATTGCCTGGGTTGGTGTTGACGCCCGTCTTGCGTGCATTAGTCAACGAAGGCGGAGGCATCGAACCTGGCGAACTGTTCCCGGAGCGTGTTGTCAATCGTGATTGCTTCCCGAGCGGGCACACGATGATGACGCTGCTGACAATTATTCTCGCCTGGCGCTGTCGGAGCGTGCTCCGTCTCCCTGTGACGATCGTTGGTTTGAGCCTGATTGTTGCGACGGTTTACCTCCGGTACCACTACGTTGTGGACCTCATTGCTGGTGCTGCCTGCGCACTCGCAATGCTATGGCTGGAGCCACGTGTCTATACGCTGCTGGTCGAGCGAAAGATTGCTGCACCTGATACTCTGCTGGGATGAAAAGCTACCGCAAGGAACTCTGGTTCACCGTACCGACGCGGCGGGGCTTTCTCAACATCACACCGCTGGTCGAGGAGTGCGTTCGCGAGAGCGGGATCCGGGATGGATTGCTGCTCTGCAACGCGATGCACATTACCGCGAGTGTCTTCATCAACGATGATGAGGCCGGGCTACACGCAGATTTCGAGCGATGGCTCGAGCAGCTCGCCCCTGAGCACCCGCACCGCCAGTACCGCCATAACGACACTGGGGAGGATAACGCCGATGCACATCTCAAGCGCGAGATCATGGGACGGGGTGTCGTCGTTGCTATCACCGAGGGGAAGCTGGACTTCGGGCCGTGGGAGCAAATTTTCTACGGTGAGTTCGATGGGATGCGCCCCAAGCGCGTTCTCGTCAAAATCATCGGCCAATAGAGCCGTACTTTTGCATCCGCAGTCTTACACTGGCGTGCATGACCCCGTGACAATGACCTGCCCGCTCGAGGCCCACGAGCTCGAGCGTTTCGCAGCGGTGCTCAATGCCCAGCTTCACACTGACGCTGGTGCGTGGAGCCTTGAGCAGCGCTCTGAGCGCGGATCGCTGGAGCAACTGGTGACAATCTATCCGCGCCTGGAAACACCCGATGGCGAAATGACGGTCGTTACCGTGCAATCGCGGACTGGGTATCACCAACTTTTCGGCTGCGAGATCGCACTCGTCATCGAGCCAGATGAGGTGCTCTTCATCGCTAAGCACGGTCGGACAGCATCGTCACTGCTCGTCGGCGCACAACGGACGTGCACCCTCTTTGCGAACGTGCCGCTGAGCATCCTCCAGACGAAACTCGAGGACCTCGATCCAGCGGTGCTTCTTGCAGCGATGCAGCTTTCCCTTGCTGAACATCTCCTTGTCGCGGAGTCCGATGGTCGGTGAGCTGTCATTTGTACTCCCACCAACGCGCCGCGTTCGCGGTCGGCATGTCCACATCGAGCGTGCAAGTATGCTCAAGCAGCGCTTGCCCCGAAACGCACTTGCACTTGCGGTTGACCATACGCTCGTTCGCGAGGGGATACGCACTGCACTTGTCACTGTCGTTCTCTGCGACGACGCGACCATTACACCGATCAATGTGGAGTTTTTGCAGCACAATTGGGCAACGGATGTCGTAT
>RFIK01000171.1 GCA_003695605.1 Chlorobiota bacterium | reverse complement strand
GGCTCGTACCACTTGCCGTATTTGCGGTAGTTCCGAATTTTCTGCTGGTCGTTGACCTCATATCGTCGCGGGAAGAGCAGCGGTGCCTCGCCATACTGCTCTCGCCCCAAGTACGAAACAAGCGCGCGGAATGTCTTCGGACTATTTTCGTTCATCGGTGGATCGGCGTTCGCTCGGATGAGAACATGCGTGTAGGTTGTGTAGCCAAGCAGCATCAGCAGGAACGCACTCGCAGCAAGTTGCAGTACCGGGAGTCCCCGCCTGGCACCATAGTACACACCGTAACCAATCAACCCAATGAGAGCGATCGCAAGGAACCGCACCCAGTCCTGATTCTCAACGTAGTATTCCCGCAGCTCATTCTTGAAGGGCAAGTTCCCCGCGAGCATCGTCGGCACCCACATGATGATCACCTTGTATACGAGGAAGAATGCAACAAGAGCAACGATCGTCGTGACCACAAACCCTTTGGGTGACTGCGGGTAGCGGCGGAAGTACACCAGGTACACGATGGAGAAAATCGCAAGGATCGAAAGCAAGTGCACCCCCGTCGAAAGACCGATCAGATATGCGATTGCAAGCAGGTAGCGCTCATGACCAGGTGTGTCCGCTTGTTCATTCCACCGCATCATGAGGTACACGATAATCTGCACAAAAAGAGACGATGACGCATAGACTTCCGACTCAACGCCATTGAACCAAAACGTATCGGAGAAGTTCAGTGCTAATGCGCCGACTAGTGCTGCTCCACAGACGTGGAGTGCATCGAGTGTGCTCTCGATTCCACGTTGCCGAAAGTGGATGATGACCTTGACAATCGTCAGGTACAGCAGCCAAATCGTTAGTGCAGATGCCACCACAGAGACGAAGTTGATACGCACGCCCGTATCCCAC
This sequence comes from Chlorobiota bacterium, assembly GCA_003695605.1. Lineage (GTDB taxonomy): Bacteria > Bacteroidota > Ignavibacteria > Kapaibacteriales > NICIL-2 > NICIL-2. Next base: position 5,007 of record RFIK01000171.1, on the reverse strand, counting down.
TCTGGCTGACCACCAAGCGGAAGGAGCATATGGAACAGCCGTCCGACTGCAAGGAAAAACGGTGCTCCCGGCGGATGTGGGACCTGCTGCCACGCAGCAGCTGCGGAAAATTCCCCGCAATCCCAGAATGGCACCGTCGGTTGCACCGTCAGCGAATAGGTTATCAGCGAGACGAGCAGTGCTACTGCTGCGAAGCTGCGGTGAATCCACCGTGCGTGTTTGTCCATCGAGATTCCTGACCTGATCGTTGAACGATTGTCTGTTGCATGCTAAACGTTGCAATCTACAAAACTGCCAGATGCGCTCTGAGCACGCTCGAGGGCATCGAGCAGCTGGAGCGTGAGTGCGTCGCAGAGCGCATAGCCACGCGATGTCAAGCGCAACGTTCCCCTATCGAGACATGCCCATCCGTTCTGCTGCCACTCGGTGAGGAGCTCACCGAGCATGCCGCGGTCGAGCCAGATGCCATAGGCACGAGCGAATGCATCCAGCTCGATTCCATCGGCGCGAAGTCCAAGAAAGATGGTCTCTGCCCGTTGCTGCTCGATCGTCAACTGTTCACGTCCCATGATAGGTAAGCTCCCGCGTTCGATTGCATCGAAATACCGCTGAAGGCTCCGCACGTTGCTCCAGCGAACGTTGTCAACGTGGCTGTGCGCCGAAGGCCCAAACCCAACGTATTGGCCGCGACGCCAGTAGAGCAAATTGTGGCGGCACTGTCGTCCCGGTCGCGCAAAGTTCGAGACTTCGTACTGCCGGTATCCCCGCTGCGCAAGAAACTCAACGGTCATCGAATAGAACGCTGCTTCCTGATCCTCATCGAGCGGAATGATCGCCCCACGCTGCAATTGGCGATAGAGCGGTGTACCGTGTTCGTACACCAAACTATACGCCGATATGTGTTCTGGCGTCAAGGTACACACCCGCTCGAGTGTTCGTTGGTATGTTTCGAGATCCTGCGCTGGGAGCGCATAAATCACATCGAGATTGATGTTGTCGAATCCAGCGCGGCGAGCAAGTTCGACCGCCTCCTCGGCTTGCTGTGCTGAGTGGAGACGCTCGAGAAACTCAAGCTCGTGATGATCGAACGACTGCACACCAAAACTGATGCGATTGATACCAAGCTCACGATAGAACCGCAGCTTTTCGAGCGTAATGGTGCCAGGGTTGGCTTCGATCGTCCACTCGTAGTTCGGTGCCAGCGAAAAAACGCTCCGTAGGACTGATGCAATCTGCTCTGCCTGCCTGCACTCCAGCAGTGAAGGGGTCCCGCCACCCCAAAAGATTGTTTCCACTGTTGCATCGAGGCGCTCTTGATGAGCCCACAAGCGAATTTCACTGACGATGGCCTCAGTGAAGCGCTCCATCGCCTCGAGCGAAACAACGGAGTAGAAATCGCAATACGAGCACTTGTGCTGACAGAACGGGATATGAACGTACAGCCCTATCGAGTGCTTCATCGCGGTACCACCCCCAGACGATTCCACCGAATCTGCCCCAACACTGGCGATCGAGACCACAGTACAAGGACCGGTATGCCGATGATGTCGGACTCAGCAACAAATCCCCACATGCGTGAATCGAAGCTGGCGGCGCGATTGTCGCCGAGGACATAATAAAAATTCTGCTCGAACGTGTAGCTCGTGCGCGATTGGCCATCGAGCACGACGATGCCACGAACCAGCTCGATTCGGTGCCCTTCCCGTTCGATAAATGGCTGCCAATAGTGTATCGTCGTTCGATCGAGAGTGATGCTCATCCCTTCCTTCGGCACGACAACCCTACCAGTGTACGCCCCCGCCTGGCGTCGCGGTGCACGGTGAGGATTGCGAACGACGCTATCGCCAATCACCCACAACGTATCGCCGGGCAACCCAACGATGCGTTTGACGAAATACTCCGGCTCACTGGGAAACTGGGCGTGGTAGGCGAAGCGGAAGACGATAATGTCGTCGCGCTGGGGTGCATGCCAGAGAAGGCGAGCCCGACGTTCGAGCACGACGTCGGTAAGCGGAACTGTCGGCGGCGGCGCAAGCCAATAACTCAGTTTGCTAACGAGCACAACATCGCCAGCCAGAAGAGTCGGTTCCATCGAACGACTCGGGATTACGAAGACGCCAAGCACAAACGTCCGCACAACGATCGCGCCAAGCACTGCAGCCACCAACATGGGGAAAAGCCGCACCTGCTTTGAGGCAAATAGTGGCGACGAAGCAGTCGTAGGCGTTGTGCCCTGTTCAGCGGACAATCGTTCCAAGGCGCGACCATCGGATTCGTGCAAACCGTTTGAGAAGTGGCAGGGGGTTACCGTTGAGATCAGTTTTCTCCCATGACCAATAGACAAACAATGGCGTACCGACGACGTTCTCCTTCGGAATGAAACCCCAGTAGCGGCTGTCGAGTGAATTGTTGCGGTTATCCCCCATGCCGAAGACGTAATCGCGCTCGACTGTGTACGTGGTGGTCAGCTTTCCGTCAACGTACACCTGTCCCATGCGGAAGTCCACATCATGCCCTTCGCGTCGGATGAAGATTTCCCATTCGATGAAGTTGTTTGCATCGAGGTGGACGATGTCCCCTTTCTTCGGAATGCGCAGTGGGCCGTAGTTGCTCCGCGTCCAGCCCTTACCGGGTGGGAAAATGCGCGAGGGATCATCGGGTGTGGGCAAAAACTTTGCATGCTTGGGGAATGGCATAAACTGCCCGTTGACAAACACGCTGTCGTTGCGGATGAGCAAGGTATCGCCCGCAACTGCAATGCATCGTTTCAGGTAGTACATGAACTCTTTCGGTTTGACCTCGTCCCTGTCGCCAGGGTAGATGAAGACAATGACATCACCACGCTGCGGATCGCGCAGGGGTGGGAGCTTGTAGTATGGTAGTGGAATGTTGAACAGCGGAATAATCTGCGGCGTCGAGGGACCGAAGATGAACTTGTTGACAAAAAGGTTTTCCCCCGCCATGACTGTGTTTTCCATCGAGCCTGTCGGCACCTCAAATGCAGCGACTGCAAGCCCGTTGAGGATCACGACGACGATGAATGCACCTGCAAGCGAACGCACCCATGCGACGACCTTTTGTGGGAATGTCATTTGCCGGTAGCGGCGTTTGCGTTCTGCCTTGCGTTGTTTCCGCCACTGGTAGAAACGGAGGATGTGCTGCCAGAGTTCGTTGAACATTGCCATATGCTCCAATTATGATTCATCGCCCAGACGAAGCACCGCCAAGAACGCCTCCTGGGGGACTTCGACACGTCCAATTTGCTTCATTCGCTTTTTGCCTTCCTTTTGTTTTTCGAGGAGTTTGCGCTTGCGAGTAACGTCGCCGCCGTAACATTTGGCGAGCACGTTTTTGCGGAGCGGCGCAATGCTATCCCGCGCGATGATCTTCGATCCGATCGCCGCTTGGATGACGACCTCGAACAGATGCCGTGGGATGAGCTTCTTGAGCTTCGAGCAGAGCCGGCGCCCCCACTCGTACGCCTTCTGGCGATGGACAATTGTCGAGAGCGCATCCACCGGATCGCCATTGAGCAGAATATCGAGCTTGACAAGGTCGCCAGGCTTGTAGTCGCTGTACTCGTAGTCGAGCGAGGCATACCCGCGCGAGATGCTCTTGAGTTTATCGTAAAAATCAAAGACAACCTCGGCAAGCGGAAGCTCGACGCTCAAATCAACGCGCGTTTGCGTAAGGTAGTGCTGGCCAATGACCGTTCCTCGCCGCTCGATGCAGAGCTGCATAATTGGCCCAAGGTGGTCAGTTGGAGTAATGATTTGCGCGCGGATGTATGGCTCGAGAATTTCCGCGATCTTGACTGGCTCGGGCATTTGCGCTGGATTTTCGACCCATTGCTCGGTACCATCGGTGCGCCGAACCAAGTAGCGGACGTTCGGGACCGTGGTGACGATTGTCTGCCCGAACTCACGCTCGAGACGTTCCTGGACGATTTCCATGTGGAGCAAACCGAGAAATCCGCAGCGGAAGCCGAAACCGAGCGCGGCTGAGGTTTCCGGTTCGTAGTAGATTGCAGCGTCATTGAGCGCAAGTTTTTCCAGGGCGTCGCGGAGATCCTCGAAATCGTCGCTATCGGCTGGGTAAATGCCGCTGAACACCATGGGCTTGACCTCGCGAAAGCCAGCAATTGGCTCCGAGCACGGACGCTGTGCGTGGGTGACGGTGTCGCCAACTTTCGTATCCCGCACACGGCGGATCGAAGCGGTAAAGTACCCGACGTTACCTGCACTCAGCTCCCCTGTCCTGTGCTGCTCCATGTAGAGGACGCCCACTTCATCGACTTGATAGACGTGCCCTGTTGCCATGAACAACACTGAATCTTTCTCCCGCAGCGTGCCATCGAAGATGCGCACGTTGACCACCACACCGCGGTAGGGGTCATAGAGCGAATCGTAAATCAACGCTCGAAGCGGCGCATCGGGATTTCCTTTCGGCGGCGGAATGCGCGCAACAACTGCTTCGAGAATGTCCTCAACACCAATTCCCGCCTTTGCCGAGGCAAGGATAATCTCCTCGCGTTTGCACCCAATGAGGTCAATGACCTGAGCAATCACACTCTCGAGCATCGTCTCCGCTGCGGGAAGATCAATTTTGTTGATGACGGGGATGATCTCAAGACCAGCATCAACAGCTAAGTACAGATTCGAAATGGTCTGGGCTTCGACGCCTTGAGTAGCGTCAACGACAAGAAGTGCACCCTCGCACGCTGCCAGTGAACGGGAGACTTCATAGGAGAAATCAACATGCCCGGGCGTGTCAATCAGGTTGAGTGTATAGGTTCTCCCATCCCGTGCGGTGTAGTCCATCTGCACCGCGTGGAGCTTGATCGTAATGCCGCGCTCTTGTTCAAGTGGGTTGTCGTCGAGAATCTGCTCGGTAACCATCTGGCGTGCACTGACACGCCCGGTCCGCTCCAGCAGCCGATCGGCGAGGGTAGATTTGCCGTGGTCAATATGTGCGATGATGCAGAAGTTGCGTATATGATCCATCAAT
>RFIK01000170.1 GCA_003695605.1 Chlorobiota bacterium | reverse complement strand
CGCCAGTGGCGTTGGCGGTGCCCACGCCAGTTGTGGAAAAACTCGATTCCAGCCATCGTTGCGGCAATCTCCCCCCAGCCGGGGAAGTACCCCCAGCTTCGCTGCGGTCGCTGGTCCGGGTAGCGTTGGTTGCCAGCACAGACGCCGACATGGGGGAATCGTTCCATATGGGTGAGGCAGACCTGGAGAAAGTTGGGATTGAACTCCACATCTGAATTTGAAAGCAGAAGGTACTCAGCACTACCCGCGAGAGCGCCGATGTTACAAGCAGCAGCGTAGCTATGCGGTCGTTCGAGTCGCCGCACTATCATTGTGGGGTACTGCGCTGCGAGAATTTCTCCACTCGAATCGGTGGAAGCGTTATCGACAAGTGTTATGGAAGCGACACGTGCCCGCTGAGAGGACTCCAGCAGTGATGCAATGCAACGGCGGGTCAGGTCGAACGTGTTGTGGTGAACGATGACAACGTCAACGGCAGTGTGCATGCACCAGCGGTAACGCGATGGTGGCTGATCGCAGAGCGCAAATTACGAGCACGACGAAAACCGCGCCGTATCTTTGCTTGGTGTCGCAACCACGTCCTCTTCCGCTGCATGGCACAGCAGAAACGCACTACTGTATCAACGAGCAACGACGCTGGTACCGTTGCAACTGCCAATGGTTCGCCATTGCACTTGGACGTGGAGCACTACCTCCCGTCACCGGAAGAGATCCTCCGTGACTATGCGCTCTGTGTTGCCAGCCGAAAAGCGAGTTTGCTCGGGCGGCGGGAAGTGCTCACTGGCAAGGCAAAGTTTGGCATTTTCGGGGATGGGAAGGAGGTCCCACAGGTTGCGATGGCACGTGCATTCGAGCCGGGCGACATTCGATCGGGATACTATCGCGACCAAACGTTCATGTTCGCTACCGGCATGGCAACCATCGAGGAATTTTTTGCTCAGCTTTATGCCATCGCTGACCTCGAGCACGAACCATCCTCGGCTGGCCGCTCGATGAATGGGCACTTCGCCACACGCATGCTCGATGGTCGCGGCAGGTGGAAGCCAATCGCCGATCTGAAGAATTCATCGGCGGATGTATCGCCGACGGGCTCGCAGATGCCACGTCTGGTCGGCTTGGCGTATGCATCCCGCCTCTTCCGCGAAATCCCCGAGCTCCAACAGCTGGTTGAATTCTCGCATCAAGGGCGGGAAATCGCCTGGGGGACGATCGGCAATGCAAGCTGTGCGGAAGGGATGTTCTGGGAAGCAGTCAATGCAATCGGCGTTCTCCGTGCCCCAGCGATTATCTCGATTTGGGATGATGAATATGGGATCTCCGTTCCGAATGAATACCAGATTACCGGCGGCAACTTGAGTCAACTGCTGCGCGGCTTCCAGCGCAAAGCAGGTGATAGCCAAGGTTTCGACATCTACACCGTCCCTGGCTGGGATTATCCCCGCCTGGTTGCACTCTACGTACACGTCGCACAGCGCGTCCGAGACGAAGGCGTTCCGGCGATTATCCACGTCGTAGAGCTTACGCAACCGCAAGGGCACTCGACCTCTGGTTCGCATGAGCGTTACAAGACGAAGGAACGGCTCCAGTGGGAGGCAGAGCACGACTGCAATCGCCGGATGCGGCAATGGATTTTGGAACAAGGCATTGCAACCGAGGAGGAACTGGTAGCATTGGAGCAGCACGCTGAAGCAGAGGCTGTCGAAGCAAAAGAACGCGCATGGAATGCCTACACCACGCCGATTCGTGCAGAGGTGCAGGAAGTTATCGCAATGGTCGAAGCGCTCCAGCGCGAAAGCCGCCAGCCCGAGAAATTCCAGCGTGTGCTCGAGACGCTTCGCTCGCTCCGTGAGCCATTTCGCGCGGACTACTTTGCCGCAATCCACGATGCACTTCGGGCTACGTACGGGGAGCCACTGCCTTCGGCAGCACGGCTGATCGAATGGCGCGATCGCATGGATGAGCAGCAACGGGAGCGGTACAGCTCGTATATCTACAGCCAATCCGATGAGCGAGCAGAGCTCGTTCCGGAAGTCAAGCCAGTGTATTCGGATTCATCGCCGCTGGTCAACGGCTTCGAGGTGCTCAATGCGAACTTCCGATACTGGCTCGAGCGTGATCCGCGCGTGATTGCATTTGGAGAAGATGTCGGCCGACTCGGCGACGTCAACCAAGGCTTTGCAGGGTTGCAACAGATCTTCGGCCCGCTGCGCGTCAGCGATACTGGCATTCGTGAGTGTACGATTGTCGGCCAAGCCATCGGAATGGCGATGCGGGGGCTGCGTCCGATCGCGGAGGTGCAGTACCTCGACTACCTCCTCTACGCGCTGCAGATCATGAGCGATGATCTCGCAACCGTTCAATGGCGAACCAAAGGAGGGCAGAAAGCACCGGTCATCATCCGAACCCGTGGTCATCGTCTCGAAGGCATCTGGCACAGCGGTTCGCCAATGGCAGGAATCATCAACCTGGTGCGCGGGATGTATGTCTGTGTGCCACGTGATATGACGCGCGCAGCAGGGTTTTACAACACCTTGCTTCGGAGCGATGAACCTGGGCTCATCGTCGAGGTGCTCAATGGATACCGCCTCAAGGAGCGGCTGCCAGCCAACATCGGTGAGTTCACCGTTCCACTCGGTGTGCCGGAAATTCTCCGCGAGGGAACCGATGTGACGCTTGTCACCTATGGCGCGCTCTGCAGGATTGCGCTCACCGCAGCCGAACAGTTAGCGGAGTGCGGCATCCACGTGGAGGTTATCGATGTCCAGACGCTACTCCCCTTCGACCGTCCGGGCATCATCGTAGAATCACTCAAGAAAACCGGCCGCATTGTGTTCGTGGACGAAGACGTTCCCGGCGGAACGACCGCGTACATGCTCCAGCAGGTCATCGAGCGTCAGCACGGATACCTCTATCTCGATTCACCCCCACGGACACTGAGCGCTGCTGAGCATCGTCCCGCGTATGGAACCGATGGAAACTATTGGTCCAAGCCAGAAGCCGAGCACATCTTCCGCGCTGTGTACGAGCTGATGCACGAATCTGACCCGCAGCGATATCCGCTCTTCTACGACCCAGCGTATCACAGCTCGAACTAAGGCATCCCCGTATTTTTGCAGCCTTGCTGCACCGGAAGTGACCGAAGAATTCCATGTTCGAAAGTCTCCAGGCACGACTCGAAGAAGCCATCAAGCGGCTCCGCGGTCAATCGCGCATCACAGAGGATAACATCGCTGATGCGCTCGCGGAGGTGCGGCGTGCGCTGCTCGATGCGGACGTGCACGTCGAGGTCGTCCGGCGTTTCATCGAGGATGTCAAGGCAAAAGCGATCGGGACAGAGGTCAAAGGCAAAATCTTGCCCGAACAGCTCATCGTCAAGATCATCTACGATGAGTTGGTTTCCATCATGGGGACAACCAAAAGCGAGCTCGCCCATGCTCTGACACCACCGACGGTTATTATGGTCGTTGGCTTGCAAGGTTCGGGGAAAACGACATTCACCGCGAAGCTTGCAGCACTGCTGCGGAAAAAAGGCCAACAACCACTCCTTGTAGCTGCGGACGTCTATCGCCCTGCAGCGATCGAGCAGCTCAAGACACTGGCATCGTCAATCAACGTGCCTGTGTTTTCGATGGACGGTGCCGATCCGGTCAACATTGCGGTGGAGTCGCTCCACTACGCGAAGAAGTTCGCGCGGACGCACGTCATCGTGGATACTGCCGGGCGGCTGGCAATTGACGACGCGATGATGCGCGAAGTCGAAGCTATCAGGGAGCGGCTCACGCCGCACGAGGTGCTCTTCGTCTGCGATGCGATGATCGGGCAGGACGCCGTCACCACGGCACGGACGTTCGATGAGCGCGTCGGCTTGACGGGCGTGGTCCTCAGCAAACTCGATGGAGATGCACGCGGAGGTGCTGCTCTTTCGATTCGGCTTATCGTCGGCAAGCCAATAAAGTTTGTGAGCACCGGCGAAAAGCTCGAGGCGCTCGAGGCCTTCCATCCGGACCGCATTGCGTCGCGAATCTTGGGCATGGGCGATATCGTCTCGTTCGTCGAGCGTGCCCAGCAGGAGTTCGATGAGGCAAAAGCAGCTGAACTCGAAGAGAAAATTCGCAAGCGCGAGTTTACGTTCGAAGATTTTCTCGAGCAACTCCGCATGCTTCGGAAGATGGGCTCGATTCGCGAGTTGCTCGGGATGCTTCCCGGGATGGATAAAGTACTGCGAAACGTCGAAATTGACGACCGTGCTTTTACGAAAATCGAGGCGATGATTCTTTCGATGACTCCCCAGGAGCGTCGCAATCCACGCATTATCAATGGCTCGCGCCGATTGCGTATCGCGCGGGGAAGTGGCACAACGATTCAGGATGTCAATCGCCTCCTCAAACAGTTTGAGGAAATGCAAAAGCTCATGCGTGCCGTCACGACCGGGAAAGTCAAGCTGCGCAATCTTCCCGCGATGATGGGCACACCCTGGAAACGCTCGTAACGCGGGTGTGAGTGTCGTGGATCAGAGCGTAGCCAGCGTGCTACGGTAGCTGAAAAGCGTCTGTCCGCATGGACAGACGAGCTACGGCAGATCGCACCGAGTGCAATGTTTCACATTCTGTGCAATCCTTTCTATGGTCCGTCTCCGTTTACGTCGTCGTGGACGAACGCACGACCCCTTCTACGACATCGTTGCAGCCGATGCTCGCACCAAGCGCGATGGGAAGTTCATCGAGCGGCTCGGATATTACAATCCGATGACGCAACCGTCGACCATCAGTGTCAACCATGAGCGTGCGATCTACTGGCTCGAGGTGGGCGCGCAGATGAGCCAGACCGTCCGCAACATTTTTCACTACGATGGGGTCCTCCTGCGGCGTGCACTGCAAAAGCAAGGGCGTCCGGCTGAGGAAATCGAGCGGCTTGTTGCCGAGCATCGTGAGCGAGTGCTTGCGCGTTACTGGCGCAACAAGGAGAAGCGTGCAGAGCGCAAACGCCGCAAAGCAGAGGCTGCCGGACAACCGCAAAGCGAGCAGGCTGAGTAACGCACGCTCGTTGCAATGACACAGCCCAGAGTACGCGCGAAGCTCGCACAGCTTGATGGCTCTTGGCGACATGAGCGTCGTCTCCTTGGAGTGCTCATCCGCTTGGCGTTCGGGCTGGCAGGACTCTGCTGGCTTCCCCTTCTCTGGCTCCAGATGGAGGGAGCATCCCGCACTGCATTCACGCTGACGCAGTACCAACTCTACGTAGTTCTGCTGACGCTGTGGGGGTATGACTACCGCCGGCAGCTACGGCGTGTTGAGTGTATCCTCGAGTGTGCTACGAAGCTCCAGCGTCTTCCGGAGAACGTAACGTGGGAAGACATCGCCTCGTGCGGATGTGTCGAGCGGTTTGATGTGTTACGCCGGCATCCCAAGTCACGGGCATGGTTCCCTGTAGCGTTCACGTGGGGATTGCTCGTGGGTGCGTATATCTGGCTTGGCCGGCAGATTGCTGCTATCGTCGGAATGCTCGTTTCAGCGTGAGGCACGGAAAAGCGATGGCTCGGCTCGTCATCACTGGTGGTGCAGGGTTTTTAGGGTCGCACTTGTGTGAGCGATTCCTTGCTGAAGGGGATGCGGTTATCTGCATAGATAACCTCATCACTGGTTCAGCAGATAACATCGCACACCTGTTCGGGCACCCGAAGTTCCGTTTCATTTGCCACGACGTCACGACGTTCCTCTACGTCGAAGGGCGTGTGGACTACGTCCTGCACTTTGCCTCGCCGGCATCGCCGATGGATTACCTGCGGTATCCAATCCAGACCCTCAAGGTCGGATCGTTGGGCACGCACAAAGCACTCGGTTTCGCCAAAGCAAAAGGTGCGCGCTTCCTGCTTGCTAGCACGAGCGAAGTCTATGGCGATCCGCTCGTCCACCCACAGTCAGAGGATTACTGGGGAAATGTCAACCCGATCGGTGTGCGCGGCGTGTACGATGAAGCAAAGCGCTTTGCTGAAGCAATGACGATGGCATACCATCGCTATCACGGGTTGGATACGCGAATCGCTCGCATCTTCAACACCTATGGCGAACGGATGCGTATCAACGACGGGCGCATGATTCCTGCATTCATGACGCAAGCACTCCGCGGTGAGCCGATCACGGTCTTCGGTGATGGCTCCCAGACACGCTCGATATGCTACGTCAGCGACATGGTCGAGGGAATCGTGCGGTTGCTGCATTCCTCCGTCGTTGAGCCGGTGAACCTTGGCAACCCCGATGAGGTGACTGTGCTCGAACTTGCGCAGCAGATTCGGGATCTTGTTGGCTCCTCAAGTCCAATTGAATTCCATCCCTTGCCGGAGGATGACCCAAAAGTTCGACAGCCGGATATACGTCGTGCTCGCGAGAAATTGGGATGGCAGCCGCACGTATCGCGTGAGGAAGGGTTACGCCGCACCGTTGAGTACTTTCGCGCTCGTCTTGGTTTGCACGAAGGTTAGAGGTTATGGTAGGCTGCGTGCGTCGCCGACGTCTGTGGGTGCTGATGGCTGCTGGGGCACTTGCTTTCAGCACCGTCGAAACCTATGCCGCAAGTGGGGGCAGTACGCCCGAGGAGATTTTTCTCTCGCTTGGGTGGATAGCAGTTGTTCTCATTGCTGCGCGAATTGGCAGTACCATTGAACGCATCGGGCAGCCACCAGTGCTCGGAGAAATCCTAGCGGGTATCGTACTCAGCGGACTGACGCTCCTTGGAATCCAATGGCTCGAGCCGATGCATTCGAGCACTGTTATGAAGTTTTTGGCGGAGGTGGGGACAATTATCCTCCTCTTCCAGATTGGACTGGAGTCGAATCTGGAGCAATTCCGGACCGTCGGTCTTCGTGCAATCCTCGTCGGCACTGTTGGCGTCGTTCTGCCATTTGTCGGCGGCTACTTCCTCGGCACTCTCCTGTTCCCAGAGCAGAGTGTCAACGCACACATTTTCCTCGGCGCGACGCTGACCGCAACGTCGGTCGGAATATCGGTGCGGGTATTCCGCGATCTTGGGGTGCACTCCAGTCCTGAGGTGAGCATCATCCTCGGAGCAGCAGTCATTGATGATGTGCTTGGGGTAATCATTTTGGCGGTTGTGCGAGGATTAGTGCTGACGGGAACGTTTGAGTTCGTGAGCGTCCTCCTCATCGTTGCAAAATCGCTCGTTTTCCTTGTCGGTGCGTTGGTTATTGGGGGGCGGGTTGCACCGCTTCTAACCACGTGGATGGCACGGCTGAGTTCCTCGACGACGATGAAGTTTGCCGTCCCGACAGCGTTCTGTTTTTTGGCATCCTACCTTGCGTACCTTGTTGATTTAGCGCCCATCATTGGCGCGTTCGGGGCTGGGCTGATCCTCGATCGTGTGTACTTTGCAATGTACCAAGCGCCAGAAATAGTCGAGAAAATTGAGCGGGAAGTCCTCCCATCGCTGCAAGGTCCACCTTCGTCGCACTTGCGCGAAATCCTTCAGGTGTACCGTTTGCACCATGTCGAGGAACTCATCGAGCCAATGGCGTACTTCTTTGTGCCAATGTTTTTTGTGATGACAGGTTTCAGCGTGGACTTGCGGACGTTTAGAACCTTCCAGGTCGTACTTGCAGGGTTGCTCATCACCGCTGTAGCAGTTGCTGGAAAACTTGTGACCGGCCTTGTTGCAGGTCCGGTGCGAAGATGGATTGTCGGCTGGGGAATGGTGCCGCGTGGCGAGGTCGGGCTCATCTTTGCGTCAGTCGGACTGAGCATCGGCGTGGTGACGGCAGAAGAATACTCTGCAATCATGGTCATGGTGATGCTGACGACACTGCTTGTTCCCTTTGTTCTCGGTTATCTCCTCCGACGTTCGAAGGTCGGCTCGCCGTAGGTTTGCACTCAGAAGTCCAACACTACTCGTCCCCGGACAAACGATGCCACGAGTACCACTCTATAAACTTGCTCACGCACGCAGCGGCGATAAAGGTGATGCGGCCAACTGTGGCGTCATTGCATACCGAAAGGAGTGGTATCCTCTTCTGCGCGACTACTTGACACCCGAACGGGTGAAATCGTACTTCGAAGGCATCTGCTACGGGCCCGTCGAGCGGTATGAACTACCGAATCTTTGGGCGCTCAACTTCGTGTTGCATAATGCGCTCGGCGGAGGAGGGACTGTCTCGCTCAAACTCGATGCGCAAGGGAAGACCATCGCATCGGCGATGCTCATGATGGAGATCGAAGTCCCAGACGACGTCGCGGCAACTTTATGAACCGATGCTCCATCGAACCACTGCGACCAGAGCTGTTCGAGTCATTCGTCGAGCTGATTGTGGCGCTTGCAGAGTACGAGCAGCTCGATCCACCCGATGTAGCCGCACGCGAACGTCTCTACCGGGACGCTTTCGAGCGAACGCCACCGCGGTACCGGGCCCTCCTTGCGCTTGTGGGGAGTTGTGTCTGCGGCTACTGCATCTACCTGGAAACGTATTCTTCCTTCCTCGCCCGTCCGACGCTTTTCGTCGAGGACATCTTCGTCCATCCTACGTGGCGTGGCCAAGGGATAGGGAAAGCACTCATGCAAGAGCTTGCACGGCGAGCGCTGGAGCAGGGATGCGGGCGGATGGAGTGGATCGTCCTCGATTGGAATGAGCCGGCGCACCGGTTCTATGCATCGTTGGGGGCGGACCGCCTTCCGCAATGGCAGCTTTACCGCATGACGGAGGAAACAATTGCTCACCTTGCAAATGCGTAGTGCGGTTGTACTGCTGCTGTGTCTTATCGTATCTGCACAGGCGATCGCCCAGCAGGGAATGACACGTGCAGAGTTCTGCGGCAAACTTGAAGCGTATTTCGATCGCGAACTCATCGCTGATGTGGACCAAAGCTTTTCTGGCGACGACTACCGCTTCTACTCATGGGATGCAGGCGATTTCTCCGGTGATGGAAACTACGATCTCGCCTGTGCAGTTCGCCGCGCTCGGGATAACTCGCGGCGCATGTATGTGTACCTTTTCGCCGATATTGATGGCTTTCTAACTCTGATTGCGGTCAAGGAGTACCGTTTCATCGAACTGCCACTCGAGGTGGGGGTGGCAATTCGGTACGGTGTGTGCTATATCACAGAAAAGCTGCAGCAATTTGATTGGCGAATTACTGGCTATCGGTTCGATGGAATCGCCCTTATTGAGGTCACTGCATACCGTACGCAGCGCATTGGGAGCTTGACGCTGGAACAGTCTCTCTCCTACCCGCAGCTTCGCAAGTACGAGAGTTGGTCCCTGACGCGGTCGGGCAATGTCGTGCTCGAACGCCGCGCGAGCGTCGTGCCGATCTATCCGCGTGGCTTTCTACCTGGTCATGGATTCCAACGGCGTGCTGTATTGACCAGTGTTGATTACGTCGAACGTGGTGCATTCTACTGGTCAGGGCCCGAGGATTGCTCGATGTCTCTTGCAGGGGCATATGATTCGAACTATCTCTACCTTGCCATCGAGGTGCGTGATGACGAGCTTATCGTCGGAACATGCGATAGCTGCCCTGCTGATCGGCTTGAGTTGTGGTTTGACCTCCATGCTCCAGATAGCGTGCTGCCGAGTATCGCACTTCGCCGAGAAAAGCGTGGAGTTTCTCTGCGGCAGCAGCCCGATGCGCCAATGGTAGGGATTGGTGTGCAGCTTGGGAATTTTCGGACTGTTCCCCCGAATCTACGCTTGATGGCGAGCGATAGCAGCATGCTTACACGGCTACGTATGCGAGCGATGGCAGATGTCCTTGCGCATGCGGAAAAGAACGCAACAGGCTACGTGCTGCGCGTCCGTATACCGTGGCTTTTCTTGGCGGGCCAGTTTCTGCCGCCATATCAGCGTCCAGTGCCAATGGGGGTACTCATCCGCATCACCGATGTTGACAATGAGTTCCGACCGGAGGAAACGACGCTCTTCGACAATGCGATGTATCAGGTAGGGAACATTGCAAGCGAGGGTGAATTTCTCCTGATGCCCCTTGGGCAACAGTTCGGTAGCGTCGAATACGTGTTTCTCGATCGGATTGTCGAACAGTTACGCAGGCGAGGATTTTAGCCATGAGCGTCAATGGTCACCGGCGTACTGATGAACGGTACGCCCTCACTGGCCCTCACCGGCGATGGGAGGAGCTGCGCTTCATTGCTCGTGTAGCGTGGGAGTTCCTCCGCGGATTTCGTGCACTACACTTTGTTGGACCGTGCATAACGATCTTTGGCTCGGCGCGGATTCAGGAAGGTCATCCGTACTATGATTTAGCGCGAGCGGTTGGACGTACTGTTGCGGACTTAGGTTTTACCGTGATGACTGGCGGCGGCCCAGGGTTGATGGAGGCAGCCAACCGCGGTGCAAAAGAAGCAGGCGGCCGCTCGATCGGTTGCAATATCGAGCTTCCCCACGAGCAGCAGCCGAATGCGTATTTGGACCGATGGATTACCGTGCGCTATTTTTTCGTGCGGAAAGTGCTGCTGGTCAAGTACTCCTACGGGTTCGTGGTGTTACCGGGTGGGATTGGAACGCTCGATGAAATGTTCGAGGCATTGACGCTGATTCAAACGGGAAAGATTGAGCATTTCCCCGTCGTGCTCATGGGGAGCGACTATTGGCATCCTGTGGCGACACTTCTTGCGCAAATGGCGCAAGAAGGTACGATTTCCTCTCGTGATCGAGAGCTTGTGCTCATAACCGACTCGGTCGAAGCGATACGTGACCACCTCGAACGCTATGCAGTCAAGCGCTTCCAGCTCCAGCGGCAGGTGACGTTGCGTCCGATTGGGGTGTTCGGGGAACGGGTGTAACAATTCCACGAAAATTTGGCGCATGGCGCTGCGCTGCCATATTTTTGCAGCCTGTAACGAGGTTCTTTGAGCGTTCGTTTGTGGTACCGCCGTCGCACTCCCCATCACGCAGTAGAGTCATTGGCCAGCTTGCACCCTTGCTCTCGCTCGGGGTCGAGCTTGCAGTGACAGTTCTTGCGGGAGGGGCACTTGGTTGGTACGCCGATCGAGCAAGCGGCATGATGCCGCTGTGGACAATCGTCGGCTTTGTGCTGGGAATTGCTGCAGCGATTGTACATTTTATCCGCGCAATTAGCCGGCTGACGCCGAAAGACTCAGTGGGAACGCCCAAGAGCGAGACATCGTCGCATCAACCGGGGCAGTGATGGAACTATCCCCGACGCTGCTTGGGATTGTGATCGGCTTTCTCCTGAGCGCGGCAAATGTCGCTGCAGGGCTTGCGGTTGCGCGTCGTGCTCAGCGCTTGCCGGTCAATCGAGCAACGACGCTGGTGCTAACTGCAATGGCGCTCCGGCTCCTTGCGATGGTCACGATCATCGTCGTTGTGCTCACGACGTTCGAGGTCAACCGGCTGGCTTTTGCGCTGACGCTCATGGTCTCGTTCTTTGTGATGGTGCTTGTGGAAGCTTTTTTTTTACACACCCGTCACGAAAAATCTAAAACCCCACTTCGCCGACGTCGCCGCTATCGGCGAGCGCGAGTGCCGTTTACTGTGTGGTAACCGATGAGCTCAACAGGACACGATACATTAGCAACACAGCACGGACATGCAGCGGAAATACCGCCAGCGCAAGTTATTCCGCATCTTCTCCAGGAGCTTGGTGACCATCACGAACTCAACATCGCATTCACCTCCTCGGACGTGTTACCGGTGATCTTGTACGATGGGGGCACATGGCATTTCTACCGGAACACGAAGGCAATGGAAGAGCACGGTAGCTACCGACTGCACCATGGCCACGTTGTCCGCACCAGTGATGACAAGCCCCCTACGCTCGATCTTTCCGTGACCAACCTGGTCGTATTCCAGTGGATTGGAATGGTGATTGTGCTTGGCCTTTTCTGGTGGGCGGGCAGGCGCTACCGTCGCAATCCACTTGCACCGCCGCGCGGTCTTCAGAATGTGCTGGAGGCAATCGTGGTATATGTGCGTGATGAAATCGTCCGCCCCAACCTTCGGTCGGAGCGCTTAGTGCGGCAGTTTATGCCGTACTTTGTTGGGCTGTTTTTCTTCATCCTCGTGCTGAACCTCCTCGGTTTATTGCCTGGAATGCATACAGCCACCGGTTCTATCGGCACGACAGCCGCGCTGGCGATTACAGCGTTTGTTGTCATCAACGGTCTTGCTCTGCGCGAGATTGGGCTCAAAGGCTGGCTTCACCACTTACTCGGCGGAGCTCCGGTGTACTTGGCTCCGATCATGGTGCCGATCGAAATTCTTGGGCTGTTCACCAAACCGTTTGCACTGACAGTTCGTTTGTTTGCGAACATGTCCGCAGGGCACATCATCCTACTATCCCTTATCGGGCTCATCTTTTACTTCCGCTCGATCTTCGTTGCGCCGATGTCGGTCGGCTTTTCGATTTTCATCTACATGTTGGAAACGCTTGTTTGCTTTTTGCAGACGTACATTTTCACTGTGCTGACAGCGGTGTTCACTGGGCTGGCGCTTGGCGACCACGCCCACGACCACCATGAGCAGCACGTAGGTTAGTGTGTTTTTGTTGAACCTTTTCGGAGTGTTTTTCGATGGACGGTTACGGTCTTGCATGGCTTGCCGCAGGGATAGGCTGTGGCATCACGGTGTTGGGTGTCGGCAATGGTATTGGGCGGCTGGCTGCAGCAGCACTCGAAGCAGGCGCGCGACAACCCGAAGCTGCCGGTGATGTTCGAACGACGATGATCATCGGCGCAGCGCTCATCGAAGGGGTTGCGCTCTTTGCATTGGTCGTCTGCATCTTCCTTGCACTCAAAGGGTAACCGACGCTGCGATCGCGCCCCGAGGCGTCACCCAACTTGTCGAACAATTTCGTGCCCGCGCAATGGATGGATTGCTGCAGATAAGTCCGGGGTTGATTATCTGGACGCTCGTCAACTTTGGGCTCTACTTGTTCCTACTGGCACGGTTCGGATACAAGCCACTCCGTGCCGCCCTGGAACGACGAGAACAAACGATAGCGGAGTCTCTCCGCTCTGCCGAGCTGGCACGTGCCGAGGCGCAGCGGTTGCTTGCCGATGCAGCAGAGCAGCGGAAACGCGCCCATGCAGAAATGGTCGAACTGCTTCGCCACGCACGTGAGCAGGCTGACCACATCGTTGCACGGGCTGCAGAAGAGAGTGAAAAGGTCAAGCAGGAAAAGCTCCGCGAGGCACAACGAGAAATCGAGCGTATGGCAGCCGACGCCCGCAAGAAGTTGCAGCGAGAGGTTGCCGACCTGGCGCTCCGCGCTGCGCAGAAGCTTCTTGCTGAACAACTCGACAGCGAGCGCCACCGCCGCTTGATCGAGCAAACGATCGAGCAACTTGAACATACGAACTGATCACCACACTATGCGGAACGCTCGAGTCGCCAAACGCTACGCACGCTCGCTCTTCGAAGCTGCCCAGCAGAACCAGGCGCTGGACCACGTCCGGCAGTCGGTCGAATTGTTCTCGGCAGCATTTGCGCAGTCTCCACCGCTCCGAGCGTTACTGCACAATCCCGTCATTGCAGCAGAACGGAAGGTGGCGATTCTCCGCGAGATCTTTGCTCAGCGCACGCACCAGCTTTTCGGCGCATTCCTGGAGCTGGTTTGCCTCAAAGGTCGCGAAAACATTCTCGATCAAATCGCTGAGCAATTTGTCGAGCTCTATAACGCGTGGGCTGGCATCGTGCCCGCATCGGTGACAACCGCAGTGGAGTTCCCCAGCGACTTAGTTCCGCGCATCGAAGCGTTCATTGCGCGGCACTTCGGTGGGCGTCCGAAGGTAGAGTTTTCCGTAAATCCGGCAATCCTCGGTGGGATCGTCATCAAAAGTGGTGATATTCGGCTGGATGCAAGCGTAGCCGGCCAACTTGCGCGTCTCCGTGCGCAGCTACTTGGTGCCGCCGATACCATCGGAGGATCAGCCGATGGCACTGGTGTAGAGCGCAATTGATGCTCTGCACGTGAGCTGTATTTCGAACACGTGAACATTGGAAGGAGCAGGCAATGGTCGAAGTTCGTCCAGAAGAGATTTCTGCAATACTCCGCAAACAGCTTTCAGGCTTCGAGCGTGAAACTGAGATCGAAGAGGTCGGCACCGTTCTCCAAGTGGGCGACGGTGTTGCTCGTGTCTATGGCTTGACCAAGTGCATGGCTTCGGAGCTGATCGAATTCCCCAACGGCGTTATGGGCATTGCACTGAACTTGGAGGAAGATAACGTCGGCGTCGTGCTCTTTGGCGATGATCGCTTGGTCAAGGAGGGTGACACTGTCCGCCGTACAGGGCGGATTGCCTCGGTGCCAGTAGGCGAAGCGTTGCTCGGGCGCGTCGTCAATCCGCTCGGTGTCCCGCTTGATGGAAAAGGGCCGATCGAGACGCCCCATTCACTCCCGATTGAGCGGAAAGCAGTTGGGGTAGTGTACCGTCAGCCTGTCAAAGAGCCACTCCAAACAGGGATCAAAGCAATTGATGCATTGATCCCGATCGGACGCGGACAGCGCGAACTGATCATCGGCGATCGCCAGACAGGGAAAACTGCGGTTGCGCTCGACACAATCATCAACCAACGGCAAACTCACACGGAAGACGCAGCCCGGCGCGGCATCAAGCCCGTCTATTGCATCTACGTCGCCATCGGTCAGAAAGCCTCGACCGTAGCCAATGTCGTCGCGACACTCGAGCAGTACGGAGCACTTGAGTACACAATCGTCGTTGTAGCCAATGCCTCAGATCCCGCGCCACTGCAGTTTATCGCCCCATACTGCGGTGCGTCGATGGGGGAATATTTCCGTGACAGCGGCCGCCATGCGCTCATCGTGTACGATGACCTTTCCAAGCAAGCTGCGGCATATCGGCAGGTGTCGTTGCTCTTGCGCCGACCGCCTGGGCGTGAAGCGTATCCGGGGGATGTATTCTACCTCCACAGTCGGTTGCTCGAGCGAGCAGCCAAACTCAGCGACGAACGTGGTGGCGGATCGCTCACCGCACTTCCAGTTATCGAGACGCAAGCAGGCGATGTTTCTGCCTACATCCCGACGAACGTGATTTCCATTACCGATGGGCAGATTTACTTGGAGACAAGCCTGTTCAACGCAGG
>RFIK01000169.1 GCA_003695605.1 Chlorobiota bacterium | reverse complement strand
GCTGTTCAATCCTGAGACCGTCAGCAGCATCTCGCTCCTTACCGGCGGCTTCCCTGCACTGTATGGAGACCGCCTCTCCGCAGTTCTGGATGTGCGCAATCGCGATGGATTGACCGACAACGGCTTCATCACAGGGAAGCTCAACGTCAACATCACCAACGCGAACGTTATCACCGAAGGCGCGCTCCCGTTCTGGAACGGTTCGTGGCTTCTTTCCTCCCGAAGGACGTACTACGACCTTATCGCAGGTCCAATTCTTCGCGCAACTGGTGCAGTTGATGGCGACATTGCTCTTCCGAATTTCCGCGATCTTCAGCTGAGAGTAACTCTGATGCCTGCCACCGGCCACAAAGTTTCGGCTACTGTCCTAACCAGCCGTGATAACACTGAGTTCACATCTGGGATCAATCGCAAGACAGCGGACTCGGTAAGCATCGTTGATCGTAGCTACAACGATGCCTACGGTCTTACCTGGCAATGGACGCCGTCGCGGAGCTTCGTCTCAAACGTTGGGCTATCCTACTACGCCAATTACGGGGCGAACAGCTTCGGCGGTGTAGGTGGCTCGGCGCTACTCAATAGCAGTGCGGAGGGCGGCCCCTTGAGCAACCAAGATTTCGAGCGATTGCAAGACTCGCTCCGCCAAGCGGGCGTGGATGTACCGACGCTTTTCAGTGTGCGCGGAGAAAGTGGATTCCGCTTTCAAAAGACCGCAATCAAAGTGGACAACACATGGCAGCTCGACTCGCTCCATACTCTCGACTTTGGTTTGCAGCAGGATTGGCTGTACACGGGCATCACTGCATTCTTCGATTTTGACCCCAGACTGAAGGCGCTCCGCGCAGCAAACCCTACAGCACCACCACTCCCCGAATCAGTCGAGCAAGGCATCAACTACTTCCGCAGCGGTCTCTACGCCCAAGATCGCTGGCGTGTGCTCGAGCAACTAACTGTGACTATCGGCGCCAGGTTCGATTACTACGCCTTGCTCCAGA
Organism: Chlorobiota bacterium; assembly: GCA_003695605.1. Taxonomy (GTDB): domain Bacteria; phylum Bacteroidota; class Ignavibacteria; order Kapaibacteriales; family NICIL-2; genus NICIL-2. The sequence goes on along the minus strand of RFIK01000169.1, from coordinate 12,776 downwards.
AAGGATACCTGGCACCGCGCCTGTCGGCATCGTACGCTCTGTCGCCGACAACTACTCTTCGCGCAGCGTGGGGAATCTACTACCAATCCCCCGGCTACGAAAAGCTCTTCGACCAACAAGTCTTCCTGGACCTGACAAGCGACAATGTCCGTTCTCTGCGGGCTGAACGTGCTGTGCACAACATTATCGGGATCGAGCACCAATTGAGCCGCCAGTGGCTGTTCCGAGTCGAGGGATACTACAAAGGCTTCAGCGACCTACTCCTGCCGAAAGTGGTGCAAGGGACAGTCTGGAAAGTTGAAAAGATTCCTGGGCTCCCTGATTCGCTCTACCGCACTCGCGATGGCTGGACACAGCCGGTAGCAGTAGTTGGCGATTCTCTGACGACTATTCCCGTCAATAGCGCGACAGGCGAATCGTACGGCATCGAACTGTTCCTGCAAAAATTCCCGGAAGCACGCTATAGCGGCTTCTACGGATGGATCGCCTATTCGTTTGCTTTTGCCAATCGCTATCGCGATGGCTTGGTGATTCCGTTCAATTTCGATCGTCGGCACACGCTCAACATCGTCGGCGGCTATCGCATAAGTGAAAATCTTGATTTGAGCTTTACATTCACCTACGGAAGTGGCTTCCCATGGACCTATCCAGTCGGCATCAGGCCGCGCATCGTCCAAATACGCAATCCTGAAACTGGTCGAGTGGAAGCAACAATTGACACCGATTGGCGTGGTGTCGTCTTCGATGTGGATCGGGGTGGGATAACGAATATCAACCGCGGACGGCTCCCGGACTACCACCGGCTCGACGTTCGACTGACGACCTACACCAATTGGTTCGGCTGGCGGTGGAGCTGGTATCTGGACATCATCAACGTGTACAATCGGCAGAACGTCATCGGCGTGTTCTACCGCGTCAATCGGGAGACGCTCGAGCTTCTCGAACGCCGCACAACGATGCTGCCAATCCTGCCGACCTTTGGATTCAGCGTGACGTTTTGAGTTCTGCCAGTGCGAGCTGTCCGCACGCTGCGGCGATGTCTATTCCGCTGGAGCTTCGTACCATCGTCGGAATGCCAGCGCGGCGGAGCATTTCGACGAACGCTTTCAGCCGTTCGCCGCTGGCAGGACGTAGCTCCGCAGCAAGACCGCTTGGATGCGTAAAATCAATTGGGTGAAAGGGGATCACGTTCACTTTCGATGGAACACGTCGCGCAATCCGAACTAAGCGGCGAGCATCTGCCTCACTGTCGTTGAGCCGGTCGAAGAGGATGTACTCGTAGGTAATGTCACGCTTCGTAACACGGTAATAGTACTCGGCTGCGTCGAGCAATTCAGCAATGCTCCACCGCCGTGCAATCGGCATCAGCCGGCGCCGCAGTTCATCTGTTGTCGCGTGGAGCGAGATGGCAAGCTTGACCGAAATCGGCTCCTCGGCTAATCGTGCAATTGCGGGCACGATACCTGCAGTCGAGAGCGTAATGTGTCGTGGTGTGACAAGCGGCTGCGTTCCCCATGTCATCAGCCGAATCGCAGCAGTCACTGCCTCGTAGTTGAGCAGCGGCTCGCCCATCCCCATGAAGACAACATTCGTGATGCGCTCTCCGAGGACTTGCTCGGCAAGCAGAAACTGGCCAACGATCTCTGCCGTCTCGAGATTTCGCTGCAACTTCAGTGTGGCAGTCGCACAGAAGACGCAACCGAGCGGGCAACCTGCTTGTGTTGAGATACACAGCGTGCGACGACTCCGTCCGCTCTGCATTTCACGTGGTATGCGAACCATTTCGACCTGCGCTCCATCGAGCAATCGGACGAGCATTTTCACTGTACCATCGGTGGCATGCTTCATTGAGCTCAGCTCAAGGGGCAGTGCGATGAACGCTTCCGCACAGCGCTGGCGTAACGCGCCTGGCAACGTGGTGATTGTGCGCAAATCGAAGCGACGCTCCGCTAAGTAGCCCTGCAGCAGCTGCTGGGCTCGATAGCGCGGCTGCCCCCACTGCTCCAGAAGCGCTTCTAACTGTTCGGGCAAAAAATTCCCGAGCAGCAGTTTCCCACCCAGAACGTCACGTGCAAGAGTTCGCATTTTTGCCTGCCGTTTATCGTCGGTTGCCGCATCGCGATAGTGCATCCATCGCGTGTGGATATTCATCAACGGATGGACGGCCTGGAAATTTCACCGCCACGTGGTACTCAGCGGTGTCGGTCTCAATAGTTCCATTGTCACGTTGAATGCCAATGAACATGCGCGATAGCAACTCGCTGTGGATTCTCGCATGGAAACGGCTGCGCCGCAACCGAGGCGCGCTCATCGGGCTGGGGATTCTTGTTGTGCTCGTGGTTCTTGCTATCGCTGCACCACTCATCGCACCGATGGATCCAACTGTTCAGGTACTCGAATATGCAATCAAGCCAGCGATGTTTCGCGGGAATGTCCTCTACCGCACCAATCCCGTCCATCCTGACCGCCCAAGCATCATCGCGATCGAGTCCTATCGCATCACTGGTGATTCGGTCGCGTACACGGATCTACTCGGACGAACATTCCGCATCCATCGCTCGCAGCTCTGGGGATCGAGCGAACACGACTGGCATGCCCAGCCGCTCTACATTCTCGGAACAGACCATTTTGGACGCGACGTGTTCAGTCGGCTCGTGTACGGCGCGCGGGTTGCATTGCTTGTGGGGCTGATTGCGGAATCGCTGGCAATTGCGATCGGCGTACTCATCGGCTCGCTGGCGGGCTACTTCCGCGGGTGGGTGGACGATGCGCTCATGTGGCTGACAAACGTTGTTTGGTCGTTCCCCACCGTTCTGCTCGTGATCGCATTGAGCGTGATTCTCGGGCAGGGTCTTTGGCAGACATTCGTCGCCATTGGACTTTCCAGTTGGGTTGATATTGCTCGGATTGTCCGGGGGCAGTTTCTTTCCCTGCGCCAGATGGAGTTCGTCCAGGCTGCGCGTGCACTTGGGTTTGGCCCCTGGCGCATCATGTTGCGGCACATGCTGCCCAATACGCTCGGATCAATCGTGGTTGTCGGAACGGCAGGGTTTGCAACGGCGATTATCCTCGAAGCAAGCTTGAGCTTTCTCGGTCTCGGGATACAGCCGCCGACACCATCCTGGGGACGCATGATTCAGGATGGACGTGGGTACCTGTACGTCGGTGAAGGTTTGGGGCTCGTGCTCTATCCATCCATCGCAATTGCACTGACTGTCTATGCCATCAACCTCTTTGGTGATGGGTTGCGTGATGCGCTCGATCCACAAGCGACGCTCGGCAGCAACAAGTAGCAGCGCACTATTCGGCGCGGTCTGTTCGTCAATCTTCCCATAGAACGAACGACCACCGATTTCGCACCGGAAGCGATGAGCGAAAACAAACCACTACGGAAGCGCGTACAGGACGTTGTCAATCGGTACATCGAGCAGGAGCAACGCGCACATGCTGCAGAAGGTAGCGTTGCTCCCGAAGGCAGCACACTCGAAACCAGTTCAGCGGAGGTTGATCTTCCCGCAGGCGAGCAACAGCTACTGTCAGAAAAACTGGCGACGCTCGAAGAGCAACTCCGCGCAGCGCTCCAAGAGCGTGAAGAATTACGGGAGAAATATGTTCGTGCGCTGGCAGAAATGGACAACTTCCGCAAGCGGACCGAGCGGGAGAAAGAGCAGCTTGTGCTCTACGCTACCGAACGGCTCTTCTCGCGGCTTGTGGAATTGCTCGATGATCTCCACGCAGCCGTCCAGGCAGGTAAGCAGTCGCGCGATTACGATGCCATGCTCAGCGGCCTGGAGATGATCACAGCAAAGGCGCATCGCCTTTACGAAGAACACGGTGTCCGCCCCCTTGAAGCAAAAGAGGGCGAGCCATTCAACGTCGAACTCCATGAAGCCCTCATCCACGTCCCCCATCCAGAACTTCCAGAAGGGACGATTGTCCAGCAAGTCCAGCGGGGGTATCTCTTCCGCGATCGCGTGCTGCGACATGCGCGTGTCGTTACATCCGCAGGTGCTACTGGAGCAGATGGCTCTGGGGATGTTCAGTCACCTCCACCATCGGAGAATAGCTAAGCAATGGCAAAGCGCGACTACTACGAAATTCTCGGCGTGAGCCGGCAGGCGACACTCGACGAAATCAAGAGTGCCTACCGGAAGCTGGCGATGCAGTATCACCCGGACCGCAATCCGGGCAATAAGGAAGCGGAAGAACGCTTCAAGGAAATCACCGAAGCCTACGAAGTGCTCAGCGACGAAGAAAAACGCCGGCGCTACGACCAATTCGGGCACGAAGGTATGCGAGCTGGGCAAGACTTCCATCAATACAGCTCGATGGAGGACATCTTCAGCGCCTTCGGTGATATCTTCGGTGGCTCACTCTTTGAAGAGTTTTTCGGAGGAGGTAGCAGCCGACGGCGTTCCGCACGGCAACCAAAACCACACGGCGAGCGTGGTGCGGACTTGCGAGTGCAACTTCCCTTGCGGCTCGAGGAAATCGCCACCGGCGTAGAAAAGACCATCCGTGTCAAGCGCTACGTGCCCTGCAGCACCTGCAACGGGAGCGGTTCTCGAAGCGGATCGAGCGGTTTTACGACCTGCCCGCGTTGCAATGGGACTGGGCAAATCAGCCAAGTGAGCCGTTCCATGTTCGGGCAATTTGTGAACATCACAACGTGTCCGAGCTGCAACGGTACCGGGACAATCTTGACCGACCCGTGTCATGCATGCAAAGGCGAAGGGCGCACCCTGGGCGAGGATACCATCAAGGTATCTATCCCTGCTGGAGTGTACGACGGCATGCAACTTACGATTCGCGGGAAAGGCCATGCTGGACGGCAAGGTGGACCGCCCGGCGATCTCGTCATCATCATCGAAGAAATTGAGCATCCCTACTTCACCCGACAAGACAAGGACCTCCATTACCACTTGACAATTTCGTTCCCCGATGCAGTGCTCGGTGGAGAAGTAGAAGTGCCAACAATTGATGGCACTGCACTGTTGCAAATCAAACCTGGCACGCAGCCTGGTACGATCCTCCGCATGCGTGGGAAAGGTCTGCCGCGGCTGGATACTGGCGAGCGCGGCGATCAGCTTGTGACAGTCAACATTTACGTTCCCACGAAGGTAACCCAGCGGGAACGGGAGTTGCTACGAGAGCTTGCTGAAAGCGAGAATATTGCACCACGGCGTCGCCGCAAGGAAAGCAAGGAGACGGGGTTTTTCGGTAAGTTTCGGAACAACTTCACGCTCTAATTTCGCGAGGCGCGAAGCTGTTCGAGCAGCTCGTCAAAATCCTCGCTCGTCAGGTAATACCGAGCGCCGCAATATTGGCAAACAAGTTCGTTCTGCCCTGCCTGGCGCATGGTGACGAGTTCCTCTTCTCCGATACCGAGGAGCAATTCCTTGAATCGCTCCTTCGTGCAGCGGCAGAAAAAGTCCACTGGTGTTGAGCTGAAAAGAGCGATGTCCGCTGGCAGTGTCTGGCGAGCAATCTCTTCAGCATTGTAGCCTGTACGCACAAGTTCGCACAGCGACCCAATGCTATCGAGAAAGTGGTAAATGCGGCGAAGTTGCCCTTTGTCAGCTCCGGGGAGAGCTTGAACGATGATCCCGGCCGAGCATTCGATCTTCCCATCATCTCCGAGCGTCACATCGAGCCGAACACCGGTGGGGATTTGCTCGGACTGCCAGAAATAATGCGCCAAATCTGTCGTGAGGTTGCCTGCCTGCAGTTCGACGATGCCAGTGATTGGCTCAGCTTTGTTGTAGAGAATTTTCCGGATTTGGAGCACACCCTTACCGAGTGGAGAGCTTTTCCCATTGACGTTTGCGTTGTACTCGACAAAGCCGCGCACCTCGCCCAGCTGGAGAGCTTCAGCATAGACCGTTCTGATAAAGCCGCTCCCTTTCGCTTCGACGATAATTCGTTCTTCGCCTTTGAGGAACGACGCCATCGCTGATGCAGCCGAGAGCGCACGTGCAAGCAGCACTGCGCCAACCGGCTCTAAACTGTGGCGGCGCTGGGCTTCCTGGGCAGTAACCGTCGAGACAACTACAGAAGCGCGGATGGTACCATCGCATGCAATCGCATGCACGACACGATCGCGATTGCGGTATTTCTGCTTCAGCAGGGCAAGATCGGGCATGAGCACCGGTAGGCAACGTGGCACTGGTTGCTATGGCGAACATCGCGTCCGATTATTGCCACGAAAAATTTTTTCGTGCCATCAAATGTTCGCGCGCTTTTCTCGTCTTCTACCCTGCGCGTTTCATGGTACCCTCACACAGGCGCAGCTTCCATCACCAACTGCCGATGGCAGGGAAGTTGCGCTTCTCTTAGCGCCCATGGGGGCGCGGGGATGGAACAGGGGGCACTCCCCAGCTCCTACACACGTAGGGGCGACATCACCACCACCGCAGGCGCCGCCTTCGTAGGAAGGCGGCGCTCTTTTGTCGAATCTGCTCGAGCAGTAGTGCAACCAATACCCCAATGCCCCACCCAGCGAGTACATCGCTGGGGTAGTGCACTCCGACGTACACTCGGGAAACTCCAACCACGAGCGCTGCGCTCCACCACACCCACCACCACCGACGATAGCTCAGCGTGAGCACCGTTGCGAGTGCTGCCATATTCACCGCATGCGATGACGGAAACGACGGTCCCTCGGGACACGGGATGCGGAGCACAATCGTTGGCAGCGCTGCGCATGGTCGAGCGCGACCAACGAGTGGTTTGATTACACGATTCGTTGCAAGATCGGCAACACCCACCGTAAATATCGCCATGAGAATGCACCATCGCCCTGGGCTACCACCGCGCAGAAGTAGCCAGCCCATCCCAACGATAAAGAGAGGCAGCCACCAGTGGAGCGAAGTCACCTGCGGCATTATCCAATCCCAAAGCGGATGTGACATACCCGAATTGATCGCTCCGAACGTAGCACGATCGAATGCCGAAAGCAATGCATGGAGTTCTCTCATTACTGCTCCTTGACTCCGTCGGTGTACGGCTCTAATTTTGCTCGACGTTGGCAAAGCTACTGTTCTGCAATGATCTCACCGCACGAATGGCTCTCCAAGCCGCGCTGCATTGCTGGAGCAATGAGCGGAACATCGCTCGACGGTGTTGATGCTGCAGTCGTTCGCTTCACACAGCAGAACGAGCGCATCGGCGTTGCGCTTGTCGGCTCCGCACACGTTGAGTTCACGCGCGAGATCCGCTCCGCCCTGCAGGCAGCAATCGAGCGCCCGATACCTATTGCGGAGCTGTCGGATCTTGCCTGCGTGCTGATGCAGGTGTACGCAGATGCGCTTGCACTTGCGACTGAAGATGCACAGCAGCAGCCAGAGGCAATCGGAATCCATGGTCAAACGCTCTGGCACATGCCGACACCACATGTGCGCTATGGTGTCGAATGCCGCACGACGTTCCAGCTTGCCGAGCCGGCAATACTTGCACAACGATTCCGTGTACCGATCATCTCGAACGTTCGTGCAGCAGATGTTGCTCTCGGGGGACAGGGTGCGCCGCTAATACCAATCCTTGACTGGGAGCTTCTCCGAAGCACGCATGAGTACACTATCGCGCTCAACATTGGTGGTATTGCTAACATCACTCTTCTCCCCCCGGGGTGCAGTCGTGAGGAAATCACTGCATTCGATACAGGACCAGGAAACGTTTGGATTGACCGTGCAATGCACCGCTTCTGGGGCATGCGCTACGATGAACACGGCAACACTGCCGCTGCTGGGAAGCCGATTTCCGCACTCTTCGAGCAGCTTAGAGCAATCCCATTCATCACTCATCCACCGCCGAAGTCCGCAGGACGGGAGATTTTTTCTTCTGCATTGCTTGATGAGCTGCTCACACCATTCCTGCACCCGATGCTCCCCGCAGAGGACATCATCGCGACATTGACAGCATTTACTGCGTGGAGCATTGCCGAAAATATTCGGCGTTTCGGAAATACGAATGCATGCATCGTAGTCTCCGGTGGTGGTGCAAAGAATGCAACACTTCTTGCAATGCTGCAAAGCGAGCTTCCCTCGAGTCGCATCATACATTTTGCCGATCGAGCGGGAATCCCCGACACTGCAAAGGAAGCAGTGCTGATGGCCTATCTGGCGTATCGAACATTGGGAGGGCTACCATCGAACCTTCCTTCCGTCACCGGTGCACACAAGCAGGCAACACTCGGTTCGATCACGCTACCATAAAGCAAACGGCGGGAGCACAGTGTCTTGTGCCCCCGCCGTAACACCGACTACGCCTCTACTTAGCGCACGATGATAAGCGGGGTCGAGAGACGATACGTTCCACTGCGGAGGATGCAGCGATATGCACCAGGAGCTATTCCTTCGATACTTGCCTCGAGCTTCTGCTCACCACCGCTAAGCAAGCCATTCCAGATAGTTCCGACTGAACGGCCGCTAATGTCAATCACCTCGACTGTTGCAGGTGCAGCAACAGGCGATGTAACCACAACAGTAATTGCACCGCTTGCTGGCATCGGTGCGACACTCAGCCGGAAGCCAGCCGCGATTGCTTCATCTTCGACCGATGCTGTCTGCACCTGTACCTCTTGAGATTCAGCCGTACCGCAGCGATTCGTCACGACGACCTTATACCGGCCTGCGTCATTCTGCGTAACATTCGTGATAGTGTAGGTGTTCGACGTTGCGCCAGTGATAGCTTGCCCATCTTTGAACCATTGATATTGCAGTGGCGCAGTACCTGTCGCTTGCACGGTAATCTGGAACGATCGTCCAATCGCTGCTGTTCCGCCTTGCGGCTGTTGGGTGATGGACGGCGCAGTTTCGACCGTCACCGTCGCAGTGTTGCTATTGACTTCACCGCAGTCACTGATGATCTTGCAGTACACTTGGAGACCATTCATTTGTGCGGTAACTGTCTGGGAAATGCTTGAGCTAGTTGCCCCTGGGACAGGGACATTGTTTGCATACCACTGATAGCGTACGTTGAGACCTCCACTGACCTGCACGGACATTGCGGCGATCTGCCCTTCACACACGGTCACATCCTGTGGTTGCTGGGTCACTGTTGGTGCTGGTACGACTGTGACACGTGCAATGGCCGTTGCTGGTCGGACTTGACCATTGCTTACACCGACGACGACTGTGTATTGGCCTTCCTCTGCTTGAGAGATGTTCGAAATTGTCAGTGTGTTCGTTGTTGCACCGCTGTACTTGCCCCCGTTCGAGATCGGATTGCCTTGCCCATCGAGCCATTGGAAGGTGTACTGCGGATTGGGGAAATTCGTCGAAGCCTGGACGGTCAACGTCACCGTTTGTCCTTCACAGGCGGTGACATCTTGGGGAGCTTGATCGATTCTCACACTGTAGTCCTCCCCGAACGCTGGAGTATGCACACCGAGTAACAACCCAGCGCATACGATGCTTGTAACAACAGCTGCCGACACTGCGCCGACAAAGGAACGAAAGCGTTTCATGATACACTCCTGAAAATGGTGAAACATGATGGAACAATTTCTTCTTCCGTTTGGGCGCGGCAAAAATAGTAGCTGCACCCTTCATTCCACACACCCTGCTCCACACTCATCCGTGCTGACTGCGACACGCTGCAACGCATCTGCAATACTTCCTCTCGCAGAGGTTTTGAGCGCAAGAGCAGGTCTCTGTTGCACGTTTCGAAAATACAACACTCATGTGTAAAAACCAAACAACTTTTTTCCCTTTCGAAAAACTGCAGCGGAGGGATGGAAGAGCCCTCCGCTGCAGCATATGCTATGCACCAACACTCGTTACCGCACGATGATGAGCGGAGTTGAGATGCGGTAGCGGCCGGAGCGCAGCACGCAGCGATAGACGCCCGAGGCCAACTGGCTGCAGTCTGCTTCAACGCGCTGACTTGTACCCTGCACTACGCCCTGCCACAACTGACCAACAACCCGTCCACTCACATCAACAACCTCCACCGTCACCATCGCACCCGCCGGACTGCGCAGCACTAACTCCACACGCTCAGTGGCAGGCTGCGGCTGCACCGACACGCCATACCCTGCCACCATCGCCTCCTCCTCGACCGACGACAACACCACCGTCACATCACTCGAACTGACCACACCACACTCGTTGCTCACCTCCACCACATACTGCCCCGCATCACCGCTGCTGAAGTTCTCGATCCGATACACCGAACCTGTCGCTCCCGGTATCGCCTGCCCGTCCTTCTTCCACTGATACCGCACGTTCTCCCCTTGCACCACCACCCGAAGCTCGATGGTTCCACCGCTACTTACCTGCCCGCCCTGCGGCTGCTCAACGATCTGCGGCTTCCGCTTGACCGTCACCACCGCCTGCCGGGTCGTCGCCTCCCCACAATCGTTCCGCACTACACACCAGACCCGCATCCCATCCATCGCCGCTACAACCTCCTGCTCCACCGTCGCCCCCGTCGCACCAGGTATCGGTGCCCCCGACGCATACCACTGATACTGCAACCCCCCTCCACTGGCAACAACAATCATCTGCGCTCGACTCCCCTCGCACACCGACACATCCTCCGGCTCACTCGTCACCACCGGCGGCGCATCCACCGAAACCAACGCACTCGCACTGGAGACCGCCCCACCCGGATTGGCCACCACCTCCACCGTGTACTGACCTGCCTCCGACGACGTCGCACCTACAATCCGCAACACGTTCGTCGTCACTCCCTGGTACCGACTGCCCTCGCTGAGCGCCTGCCCGCCCTTGTACCACTGGTAACTGTACACCGCATTGGGAATGTTCGAACTTGCCTGCACCCGCAACACCGCATCCTGACCCGTACACACCCGCACATCCTGCGGCGCCTGGTCAATCGTCACCTGCCCAACGTACAAACCCGCCTGGTTCGACGTCTCCGTCCCGCACAACCCCGTCACCACGCAGTAGTAGTCCTCCCCTATGTCGCTCTGCCGTACGTTCCGAATCGTCAACTCACTGGTCGTCGTCCCCGTAATCCGCCCATCATCCCGCAACGCCACCGTCCCTCGATACCACTGGTACTGCGGACTGTACCCCGGTATCTGCGCCGACACCGGCTCTACCACCAACCGCGCCGTCCCACCAATCGCCACCGCCACACGCTCCGGCTGCCGCGCTATCAACGTCTGCGGCGCAATGTACACCACCGCCTCCTGCGTCACCACCTGATCGGTCCCACACGTCCCGTACAACACGCACGTGTACCGACCTGAACTGGCCTCGTCAACGTTCGGTATCACCAAAATCGGATTGGTCGCCCCACTAATCGCTCGGCCATCCTTCCGCCACTGATACCCCAACACCGTCCCATTGGCGATCACCGACAACGCCGTCTCCTGACCACGACACAACACCCGACTCGTCGGCTGCTGCACAATCTGAATCGGCGCATTCACCCGCACCGCTATCACCGGACTGGCCAGCGGATCGGCTCCCCCTGTCGCCGTCACGTACAACACATAATCCCCCTCGTGCAACGACTGCACCGCGTTCGAGATCACCAACACACCGCTCCGTGTCCCGCTGTATCCATTGACTCCCTCGATGAGTGGCGCTCCATTGCGCAACCACTGGTACGACAGCTGCGCCCCATACGTCACCTGCGCATTCCCACTGATCGTCAGCGTCGTCCCTTGGCATCCTGCCACCTGCGACGGCGGCGGCGGATTGAACGAAATCACCGGAATGATCTGGTGCGCTCCGTTGTACACCTCACTCCGATTCCGCGTGTTCCCAAATATGTCGTCCGGCACATCGTTCCGCAATCCCATGTTGTACGTCCCGTTCGACGTCGAACCCAACCCGTACAACCGACTATCCACCTGCGTCAACGACAAATCACCACTGCCGACGTTCGCAAACACAATCGGCGCAAACTGACTGTTCTGATCACGCCCACTGGTCGTCCGCCACGCCGAGAGCTCACTGCCACTGCTCCCCTTCATCACTCCACTGCCACCCCAGTACCCTATCACACTCCCCGGCGTGTACACCGTGTTGTAATTAAGCGACGCAAACGCTCCCGTCGCCTGCATGTCCATCACCGCACTCTGACCACCTCCAACGTAAAAAATGTTGTTGTTCAAACTCATCCCAACCGTGCTCCCATCCACTCGCACCGGAACCCCTGTCGTCGCACTCCCCGATCCATCCGAGTACACCGTGTTGTGAAAAACCTTCGTGTTCGACGTATTAGCGCACCGTATCCCCCACATCGCCCCACTGACCCGTATGAAATTGTTCGCCACCAACGGCGCTCCCGGATTGCTCGACGACCGCGCCTGCAACAACAACCCCGCTACCTGCGACACCGGCGAACCGGTCAACTGCAACCGATTCTTCTCAAACCGAAAATCCCCAATGTTGTTCGCAATGTTCACCCCCGCACTCAGCCCACTCGAACTGCTGCTGATCACGTTCCGACGTATCACCAACCCGTCGGTCACGTTCGAAAAAATCGCCCCAGCGTAAAAGTTCGTAAATGTGTTGTCCACGTACTGATGACCACCCATGAACGGCGTCGTCGTCCGCCACACGTACAACGACGCACTCCCGTTCTGAAACGTACAGTTCTTCACCACCAACCCCGTGTGGTACGCTGAGTTCGAAAGCAACAAGATGTCGTTGTACACAAAACTACTCGACGGCCGACCACTGAACACCACCCCGTCGAACGTCACACCATCGCACCCGTCACTGTTGCTGTTGCCCATCAGCTCCGCACACACCGCCCAGTTCGAGCCTCCCGTCCCCGTCGCCTGCACCGTCACG
>RFIK01000168.1 GCA_003695605.1 Chlorobiota bacterium | reverse complement strand
TTGGCAAGATAGGCGAACCAGAACTTCCGCATGAAAAAGTAGTGGAACTCGAAGTTGAGCTCTGGGGTGATGTATGGATTCGGCACTTGCTCATACGGAATGCTGATGTTGAGTCCGATGGACTTGCCACCTGCAAGGTACGCACCTTTGTTCCCGGCTTCCATAATACCTGGACCGCCACCAGTGCAGATGTAGAAGCGTTTCTGGGGAGGGAGCTCGAGCGACCAGGCTGTTATCAGTCGCGCAAGCTCGACGGCATCATCGTAGTATTGGCAAAGCTCAGCCTGCTGAAGAAGCCGCGTGAGCCGCTCCTTTGCGCGCTGTTGCTCTGCACCGATGCTGCGCTCGATGTGCAGTTGAAGCGCTTCGACTTCGTATTGGAACTGCTGCGGTGAGCGTATGCGCGCAGACCCAAAGAAGATGATCGTGTGCTGAACGTCTTCCAGTCGGAACTGTGTCGCAGGGTGGAGGTACTCAGCCAAGATCCGAAGCGATCGTGCTGCGGGTGAATGGAGGAATTCTACGTTATCGTACGCCTTGCGGGGACGTGGAATTTCGGGCATATCTTCCGTTGTATGCATTACGTTGGTCACGAAACGGTGGTACCTAATGCTTCGAGAATGCGGATTGCGACTCCGTGCTCACTCTGGAGCTGGCTGCCCACATCGCGGCGAATGTACGCAAGTGCACATGCCCGATCGTTTCCTGCGTTGCACGCAACAGTGGTAACAACGCCCACTACGTCGGCGTGCGAGGTCGTTGATTCCGGCGTCACAGTGTGCAAGGTTTCTCCCTCCCGGAGTGCTCCGCTGGGTGCTTCGATTACGTGCAAGCGCCACCGGAGTTTCTGCTGCACTGCGAGTCGCTCGAGCACTTCCTGCCCAATGAAACAGCCTTTCCCGAGTGCGACGATATGCGCAAGTCCAGCTTCAAGTGGTGTGTACTGTCCGCTGTACTCGTTCGGATATTGACCAATGCGGAACTCAACGCGCAGTCGAGTACGCTCTGATACGGAAAGCTGTTGTCCCCACTGTGCGTGGAGCCACGCCGCAAGTGCATCACGACGTGTGGCGGGACAAAACAGAAGTACCATCTGCCCCCGTGTCGTCGGGCATGAAGATGAGCTCCAGAGCCGAAGCGCCGTTACCTCCACACCGCCGATGTCGGCATCTACCCAGCTTCCTTCACGTTCGCCAAGAGAAGGGAACAGCTCTGCAATTTTCTTCTGCTCGTCTGCCCAAAGCTCGATACTGGCGTGAAGCTCATCACCAAGCACGAGACGAACATCATCCATGATGATAAATCGCCGAATCCAACGGTAAACGGTCTCCTGACATCCAGGCGAGGTGACAATATCCCACCGATCCTTGCGGTGGAGCAACGTCAGTACATCCACAATGCGCCCCTTCTCGGTCAGAAGCACGCTCCGCACACCGCTCCCAGGCGGTGCTGCGCGAACGTCGTTCGTGGTTATGCGCTGGAGCAAATCGCTGGTATCAGCACCCACTGCGCCGATGACGCCATACAGTTCGGACAGGTAGTAGCCTTCCATCACATCCGCAATGGTTGCGTTGAGAAGGAGAAATGTCATTTAGCGAAACTACATCGCGTTCGGAGTAGTTTTGCTGCATAGTGTCGAACATCTCGGCAGTGGGTGTGCATTCGTTTATCGCTATCGTTGACACACCGCATCGTTGCTCGAGGCGGTCTTTGCAATCGGTTGGGTGGCTGTTGCCGGCGATGCTCCTTGTAATGTTTGGACCGCGCGCAGCATCGCAGCAGCCCGGCACGTATCGGGTGCTTTTCCGAGATAAAGGACCGGGAGTCTTTCTACCAGGGAGTGCGCTCTACCGCGCTGCAACACAGCAACTGGATGCTCGAGCATTAGAACGTCGCAGGAAAGTTCTCCCTCCGGATTCACTTGTAACTATCCACGATGCACCGCTGTACGAGCCGTACCTGGAGGATATTACCCGTAGTGGTGGGAAGGTTTTGCTGAAACTACGTTGGCGGAACTATGCAATCGTGGAGTGCGATTCGACCACAGCAGAGCGACTCCGACAAAAACCCTACATCCGAGCTCTACAGCCAACATCGGCACTCCTACGTCCCCAAGAGCACAGCACGTGGTGGCTAGCGCAGGAGCAGCCGGGACCATACCGCTACGGTGAATCGCTCGAGCAACTTGCGATGGTAGGCTTGCCATCGCTCCATGCACTTGGCATTGCAGGGGACGGCGTGCTTGTTGGGTTGATTGATACTGGCTTTCGATGGCGAGTACATGAGGCACTGCGCAGTCGGCACATCGTTGCAGAGCGTGATTTTATCCAGCTGGACACCAACACCGCCAACGAAGAGGGCGATCCTGCCAACCAAGACAATCACGGCACCGCAGTGTTCTCTGTCGTTGCAGGATGGTATCCCGATTCACTCATCGGCGGCGCACCGTGCGCATCGTTTCTGCTTGCCAAGACCGAGAACATTGCATCTGAGCGGCGCATCGAGGAGGATGCACTCGCCGCTGCTCTCGAGTGGATGGAGGCTCGAGGCGCTGATGTGGTCAACATTTCGCTTGGCTATGGCGTATTCGATTCTACGGAGGCGCAGTATAACCCGAGCGACTTCGACGGAAGGACCACGATCGCAAGCGTTGCAGTGGAGGAAGCAGTGCGCCGAGGAATGATTTGCGTCGTTGCCGCCGGTAATAGCGGCGATGCCCCTCAAACGATCTTCGCGCCGGCAGATGCACCCAGTGCAATTACCGTCGGTGCTGTAGCTAGTGCGCAACTCGAAATTCCGCGCTTTACCTCGCGCGGTCCAACCGCTGATGGACGGCTCAAGCCCAATGTTGCGGCACTTGGAGTGAACGTCCGCACAACAACCAATGCCTCGCCGCTTGGATTTGGTTTTAGCAGTGGAACATCGTTGGCAACGCCGATCATCACAAGCTGCGTTGCTGCGCTGCTTCACGCACATCCAGCGCTCACGCCTGCGCAAGTACGCGAGCTTCTCCAATCGCAGGCATCGAGCGCAAACGAGCCGAACACTGCAATTGGTTTCGGTGTACCGAACGTGTATCGCTCCGCCCTCCAGTGGGATATTGTTTGCTCACCACCAGTTATCGTACCACAAGGGGACAGCGTTCTCCTTGGAGTTGCTGCTGCGAGTAGCAACCCGATGATAACAGCTGAGCTTGCATTCGTGGGCACAGGTCAGATCGAGCATCTGCGACTCCGACGCGCTGGGGATTTCTACTTCACGCGTATCGCTCGTCGGGGAAACGATTCACTCCAGCTTTGGTTTCTGCTCAGTGATGGGCAACGCACGCGTCGCCACCCCGAAGCGGATGCATTCTCCGTTCGCACAAGCGATACACTTCTACCCTGCGGATGGAAACTTGAGGATATCAACGCAGTTCCCGATGGGGCGGTGCAGCCGAGTAGATCTGTTGCACAGGTTGGGATTGCTGTGCCGCTGGAGCAGCCATTTCTCCGGCTTCCGCAGTTTTGGAACGCGGTGCGGTGTACGGTGTTCGATCTGCAGTTGCGAAATCGCGCGACACTCACAGTTCCACCGGGTGCTGAGAGAGTTCGCCTGCCCGTCGAGCAACGTGGAATCTACATTGTCCAGTTCGAAAGCAGTGATAGCAACATTGTTTCACACCTTGTGTTAGTGTACTAATGGCACAGCAGGTTCTCATCACTGGTGCTGCAGGTGGGCTTGGTCAGCACGTAACGCAATTGTTCCTCAATCGCGGCTGGGAAGTGATCGCTACAGCACTCACCGAAGAAGAGCAGCGTTGGCTTGGATCACTACCCCGCTGCCGGACGATTCTATGTGATGTCACCCGCACTGACCAGGTAGCGCAACTTGCCGCTGAGCTACCGCCGACGCTCGATGCAGTCGTCCATCTTGTTGGTGGCATTCGCGCAGGGAAACCAATTGAGGATACAGCCGATGAGGATTTCCACTTCATGTGGCAGCTCAACGCACAAAGCACGTACCTTATCCTGCGAGCAACGCTGCCCATCTTGAAACGGACTGCAGGATCGTTCGTTGCAATCGGTGCGAAAACAGTGCTCCACACCGAAACCAACAAAGCGCTCTACGGCGCTGCGAAAGCAGCGGTCGTGCACCTTGTCCTTGCCGCAGCAGAAGAAGGGCGCGCAAGCGGTATGCGCGCGAACGTTATTGTGCCGAGCATCCTGCGGACGGAGGCGAATCTCCAGTGGGCGCGCAACGGGGAAGAGCAGGGGTGGGTTGATCCTAACGATGTCGCTGAAATGATCGCGTTTCTCTGCAGCGATGCAGCGCGTGGGGTGACAGGATGTATCGTGCCGATGTACGGCAAAATCCCAGCATAGCAGTGAGCTTCCATCACCGAGGGACGAGTACCGTAGCCTTTGACCACGACGCTGGTGGTGTCGGCGCAATTGGTACTGCGAGCAGTCCGCCATTTGCCCAGAGTGTGAGCTGATCGGCAAAGTTGCTGCTAAGCGGGTTTCCTGAGACACCACCTGGAACGATGGTGTAGACAACCGTATCCCGCAACCGTGCAACAAAGCGAAGCGATGCGCCGACCGAAAGATCGAACGGCTTGGGGATGCGCCATAAGCCGTTGGCCACCGTCGTTGCATCCCCACCGATTGAGCTCAAGCGTCGCTCCAAAAGCGAGCGAAACGCAGCAACACTTGCCATCGGATGAGCCAAGACAAGTTGGTGTACCTGCCCCCATCGCCATTTTTGCACGTCAGGGTCAATGTGAGCGCGTCCATGATCGATCGCTTCACGGAATGCCTGTGCGATTGTATTGTCTCGCAGTCTCACCGCTGTTGCAGAATCAGGATCGAACCACTCGGTAGGACGGGCCAGAATCTCCGGCAGCCGTCGCAGGGGCAGTGAGGCGATGAATGCGTAGCGCAGATACTCGTCTTGTCGGAGGTGCACCCGAAATGCAACGTTCATCAAGCGCTCAAGGTAAATGCTGTAAAAGGCGCTGGCAGGTGAGGAGGGGAGCATATACCCATCCCAGGTACGCAGGAGCTCGAACGCACGCCGACCAAGGCTGTCGAGCGGGCTTCGTTCCAGTATTGGAAGCACCAGCCCGAGTAATTGCTCCGCATACGGCGATTTCAAGTCAAGTTGGTCACGCTGGGCATCGCGCTCAGTGTATGGTTGTTGCATCGAAAGAAGCTGGAAAATCCGCTCTGCACGCGAGCTTGGCTCCCAGAGGTTCGAGAGAAATATGCTACTCGAATCGGCAGTTTTGTTGTTCGCGCTGAGCACAAAGCTGGTCGCTGGGTTGTACACTGATGGGAGTATTCCACGGAGAATGCCACGCCAGCTGTAGGCTGTGTCCCAGCCCGGAAGTGGAAGGTTGGGATTGCCGGCGCCTCGCCGGGGAACATACCCTGCAGGCTGAATACCGACGTTCCCATCGGCATCGGCATACGTAAAATTGAGAGCTGGCGCACCCCACCAGCGAAGAGCTGCGCGGAAATCAGCCCACGATTTGGCACGCATGACACCGAGCATTGCACGGAGTTCATCGCTCTGCTCAAAGCCTGTCCAAGCCAGAGAGAGTAGGTAACGCTCTGGGAGCGACGGCGCACTGCGGAGGGGAGGAAAGCGGATGAGTGAGTCGCGGTGTGACGCAAGATGCGCATCCGAGATAATCGGCCGCTTGCCGACCATCCGAACAGCAATGATCCGCACGTTCCCACCGCGGATGGCAATTGTATCGTGTCGTATGCGCAACTTGATTGGCCGGCCTCCGATGAGAACGGTGCTGCTGCCAGTAGAATCAGCACGCTCGAGGAAGTAATCGCAATCGTCTAGCATGACGTTGGTCACACCCCAGG
>RFIK01000167.1 GCA_003695605.1 Chlorobiota bacterium | reverse complement strand
GTTCGGGACAAAAAGCATCCCCAATCCTTGCATAAAGCAGGCGCAGATAATCATAAATTTCGGTTACAGTTCCAACAGTTGAGCGCGGATTTTTACTCGTGGTTTTTTGCTCAATTGAAATTGCAGGAGAAAGCCCGTCTATTGAATCGACATCGGGCTTGTTCATCAGGCCCAAAAACTGCCGCGCGTAAGCAGAAAGACTCTCCACATATCTTCTTTGCCCTTCAGCGTAAAGCGTATCAAAGGCAAGCGTGGATTTCCCAGAACCACTCAATCCGATAACCGCGACAAATTCGCCACGTTCGACGGTGAAACTTACCGATTTGAGCGCGTGCGTGCCATCGGGATAGGTTTTCGAAAGAGTTCGAATATCGAGCAGCATCAAGAGGATGGATGAACGGTGGGACTATCCTCGAGTAGTTCGCGTGCAGTTTTCCGCGCGCCATCGGAGATGTTCTCGCCCGCGATGAGTTTCGCGATTTCCTCGATGCGCGCAGCGCCGCTGACCTTGCGAGCACGGACAGTTGTTCGCTGGCCATCACTGAATTTTTCGACGACGATGTGTGTCTGACCGCGCGCAGCAATCTGTGGATTGTGTGTGATTGCGATGACTTGGTGGTACGCGCCGAGCTCTTCGAGAGCAACACCGACACGATGCGCGATGCGTCCGCTGATGCCCGTATCAATTTCGTCGAAAATCAAAATGGGGAGTCTGTCGCTTTTAGCAAGGATCGTTTTAAGTGCGAGCATCACACGCGATGCTTCTCCGCCGGAGACGATACGTTCCAGCGGGCCTGGTGGCTCGCCCGGATTTGTGCTGATGAAGAATGCGACATCATCGAGTCCGTGCTCGTAAGCGTGGTAGAACAGGCCGTCAACCTCGGCAACGCGATCTTCGATGGACGGCGATGCTATTGGCTGTCGGCTGAGCGATACCTGGAACGTTGCGTCGTGCATGCCGAGCCGGCTGAGGATTTGCGCAATGGAGCGTTCCACCCGCTCAGCGACGTGCTTGCGTTTTGTCGAGAGCCGCTCACCAAGGATGCCAAGCTCGCGGCGGCGTGCAGCGATGGAATCGCGAAGGTGTGCAAGCTCACTATCGAAGTTTTCGATAAGTTCAAGCTCGCGGCGGAATCGCTCACGTGCTTCGATTGCACTGGTGATGCTGCCGTAGCGCTTTTCCAATCGAGCAAGCTGTGCAAGCCGCTCGCGAATTTGCAGCGAGCGTTCCGGAGAGAATTCGAGCTGTGCGTTGTAGCGCTGGATGTCCTTGGCAAGTTCATCGCAGCGAATCACTAAGTCACGCAACTCAGCTGCTGCGTTACGGAACGCTTCATCGAATGATGCGAGCTGTTCGGCAAGGTTGCGCGCGCGAACGAGCAGATCGTGCACAGATAGTTCTCCCCCGTAGAGCAAGGTGTAGATGCTCGAAGAACCCTCGAAGAGTTGCTCGCTATTTTCAATGCGTCGTAGCTCTGCCTCCAGTGCTTGCTTTTCCCCATCCTCAGGTGCGATTGCTTCCAGTTCATCGAGCAGCATGCGCTTCCAGTCACGCTCGTTGCGGAGCTGGTGCTCCCGCTCGCGAAGCTCATTGTACTGCGCGATCTGAGCGCTAAGCATATCGTACGTCTGCCGATACTGCGCGACGAGACGATCAAGTCCACCGATTGTATCGAGCAGCACGCGGTGGAGCGCGACTTTCAGGAGGGATTGATGCTCGTGCTGCCCATGGAAGTCAACCAGGAGGTCTCCAAGTTGCCGGACTAGCTGGAGTGGCGCTGGGGAGTCGTTGATGAACGCACGTGAACTACTCTGCCCGATTTCGCGGCGAAGGATGAGGACGGAAGGCTCAGCGTTTTGATAATCGTGCTCGGAGAGAAGACGCTGGACGTGCTGGTTGCCTTCGACGTTGAACGTTGCCTCGATCACCGCACGCCGCGCACCAGACCGAACGCTATCGCTCGATGCTCGTTCGCCGAGCACGGCCATCATCGCTTCGACAAGGAGCGATTTGCCGGCTCCTGTTTCGCCAGTGATGACGTTGAGCGCTGGACCAAATTCAATTTCGACGTGTTCAATAACAGCAAAATTCTCGACGCGCAAGGAGCAGAGCATATCGCGAGCACTGCACTGTGCTATGTGTGGCAGCGAAAATATCGCGCGGAACAAGCTCCATCTGGTATGTTCACCTACGGTGAGAACGCTTGGATGCCGGTGATGTCAGCGCCGAGAATGAGGGTGTGGATGTCATGCGTGCCTTCGTAGGTCTTGACCGACTCGAGATTGAGCATGTGACGCATGACGGGGTATTCGCTCGTAATTCCATTTGCGCCGTGTATGTCACGTGCAAGTCGTGAGATCTCGAGCGCAATCGCAACGTTATTCCGCTTTGCGAGCGAGACTTGTTGCGGACGGAGCGTTCCAGCATCTTTGAGCTTTGCGAGTCGCCAGCAGAGCAACTGCCCTTTCGTGATTTCGGTGAGCATTGTGGCGAGCTTTTCCTGCACAAGTTGGAATGCGCCGATGGGTTTGCCGAATTGGATCCGTGTCGTTGCGTACTTGACCGAAGCATCGTAACACGCCATCGCTGCGCCGATTGCACCCCACGCAATGCCGTAGCGTGCCTGTGTCAAGCAGGATAGTGGCGCCTTCAGGCCACGCGCGTTGGGCAAGAGATTTTCCTCGGGGATTTCGACGTCCTGGAAAATCAGCTCCGACGTCACCGAAGCCCGCAGTGAGTGCTTGTTCTTCATCTCTGGCGCGGAAAAGCCTTTCATACCTTTCTCCACCAGGAATCCCCGGATTTCACCGTTGAGCTTGGCCCAGACAACTGCGACGTCTGCGATCGAGCCGTTGGTGATCCACATCTTGGCTCCATTGAGGAGATAGCCGCCATCAATTTTCGTTGCGGTTGTAATCATCCCCGCGGGGTTCGAGCCATAGTCAGGTTCGGTCAGACCGAAGCAGCCAATTGCTTGTGCGCTTGCAAGGCGTGGCAACCACTGCCGCCGCTGCTCTTCGGAGCCGTATGCGTAG
>RFIK01000019.1 GCA_003695605.1 Chlorobiota bacterium | reverse complement strand
CAAGCGGTGATGTTCTTCCTCGGGCATACCGTGCTCCCAAAGTATGCACATGTCACAGTTGCTCTAACAAAGATCCGGCATGATGACCAACCAGACACGAACGAATTTTCAGCGGCTTGCGCAGCAGTACTTAGCTCCGCGGTGGGTTGCGCTCGCACTCGGTGGGATCTTCGTCACACTTTCTAACCTTTGCTCGGCGTACTATCCACGCATCATCGGGCAAACTGTTGACACCATCGCACGCGGAGCTGCAACGTGGGAAAGTATACTCGGCAATATCACGGCCGTACTGCTACTGACAATTGGGAGCGGCATGTTCATGTTTGCAACGAGGAAGACAGTCATCGTGACATCGCGCAAAATCGAGTACGAGCTGCGGCGGGATTTCCTCGCTGCGCTCGAACGCCAACATCAACGCTTCTACGATCGCATGCCGACTGGCGTGCTCATGGCGCACGCAACAAATGACATCGCTGCCGTCCGTGAATTTCTCGGGCCGGCGATTATGTACTCAGCTAATACACTGACGACCTTCGCATTCGTATTTGCGCTCATGGTAGCACTTGACCCTCTGGTGACGGCGTGTGCGCTCCTTCCACTACCACTTGTTGCACTTTCGACCTATCGCATTGGGAAGCGTATCTACATTGCTTCACGCCACGTGCAGGAAGAGTTCAGCGAGCTGGTACGTCATGCGCAAGAAGCGTTTTCCGGGATACGAATCATCCGAGCATTCGTACGCGAAGGGTATGAAGAATCGCTCTTCAACATTCAGAGCAACCAGTACATCACAAGCAACCTCCGGCTAGCACGGCTGCAGGCGCTCTTTATACCTTCGATGATGTTGTTGGTTGGCTCGTCGCAGCTGATCGTTCTCTTGGTAGGTGGTTGGCGGGTTGCTACAGGAACAATGAGCGTCGGATCGCTGACGCAGTTTTTCATCTACATCGGTCAACTCATTTGGCCTGTCGCCGCGATTGGATGGGTAACTGGTATTGTGCAGCGTTCTGCAGCTTCTCTCGATCGGCTCTACACAATCATGGATGAACAGCCAGATCTGACGTTTCCACTGCACTCAGTGCAGCAGCCGCGTTCGTTTACGATCGAATGCAACCGTGTCTCCTTTCGCTACGTCCCCAGCCGACCAATTTTGGCAGATGTCACCTTCCGCATTGAAGAAGGTATGCACGTTGGTATCGTAGGTCCCATCGGGTCGGGCAAGAGCACGCTCGTGCGTCTCCTTGCGCGACTCTATGACCCCGACAGTGGGAGAATAACGATTGGGGACGTGCCACTCCACTTGTTGAGCATGGACGATCTCCGGAAGCTCGTACGCGTAGTTGCGCAGGAGCCGTTCCTTTTTTCGATGACAATTGCCGACAACATTCGCGTCGGCAATCCGAGCGTGAGCGATGCCGAGGTGCTGCGTGCACTGGAACGTGCTGGCATAGCCGAAGAGGTTCTGGGCTTTCCACAGCAACTCGATACGGTTGTCGGAGAGCGTGGCATTCTCCTTTCGGGTGGGCAGCGACAGCGGCTTGCAATTGCACGGGCGCTTGTTGGCCAGCCACGCATCCTCTTACTCGACGACGCACTCAGTGCCGTGGATACTGAAACAGAGCGGCACATTCAGTCTGAGCTGCGAGCGCTCCAATGCACGACGGTAATCGTTTCGCACCGCATTTCCACCATTGAGCACTGCGACTGGGTCATGGTCCTGGAAAATGGCTGCATTACCGCGCAAGGAACGCACGCGGAGCTTTTAGCCACTAGCAGCTTCTACCGCACACTCTACGATCGACAACAATTGGAACGCCGCCTCAATGTTGAACTTCCCAATGCATAGGCAATGGAATTCCACGAGAGCATTCTCGAGCTGATAGGCAATACTCCTCTTGTCAAGCTTCGTCGTGTCACTGGAGACATTGCAGCACCTGTTTTTGTCAAGCTTGAATCCCGAAATCCCGGTGGCTCGATCAAAGATCGCATCGGGATTGCAATGATCGAAGCCGCCGAGCGCGACGGGCGATTGAAACCAGGCGGTCTCATCATCGAAGCGACAAGTGGCAATACGGGCATCGGAATTGCGCTTGCTGCAGCGGTCAAAGGCTACCGTTGCTTGTTTGTGACAACAGATAAAGCATCCCAGGAACGCGTCCGCTATCTCAAGGCGTTGGGTGCAGATGTGATTATCGCATCATCGCTCGCCAAACCTACCTCCCCAGACTATTACGTCAACATCGCAATTGAGCTGAGCAAGACAATACCAAACTCAGTACTTTTCAATCAGTACGACAACCCCACGAACGCTGAAGCTCATTACCGCACTACGGGCCCTGAAATTTGGCGACAGACCGATGGGAGGATAACACACTTTATTGCAGGTATGGGAACAGGAGGAACGATAACCGGCACTGCACGCTACCTGAAGGAACAGAATCCCGACATTCGTGTCGTCGCTGCTGATCCCATTGGTTCTGTAATCAAAACGTACAAGGAAACCGGCGTCTTGCCAGATGGCACGCCGTATTTGGTCGAGGGTGTGGGGCAAGATCGTATCCCAGCAAACTTAGATCTTGAGGTGATTGACGAAATCGAACTCGTCAGTGACCAAGAGTCGTTTGCGATGGCACGCCGACTTGCACGCGACGAGGGAATTTTCTGCGGCGGATCCTCGGGGATGAACGTTGTCGTTGCACTCCGTGTTGCCCGTGAGCTTCCTGCAGATGCATGCGTAGTGACGGTCATTTGCGACACTGGTGAACGATACCTGAGCAAACACCACTCAGAGGAATGGCTCCGGTCGCAGAACATTCAACTTGATGACTCTCTGACAGCAGCGCTAATCCTGGAGCGAAAGAGGAATCGTGCACTACTGCCGTCCCTTGTAAGTATCGATGCTACATCGACGGTTCGTCACGCGCTGGAGACGCTCGAACGCTACGATCTCGATCGCGCACCTGTTCTCGATGGCCATAGTGTCGTCGGTACAGCTGTGAAAGCATCGCTGCTCCACGATGTTCTCTGCAAAGTGGATGCACTGTCTGAACCGATTGCTGAGCATATGGACACCCCACTTCCGAGCATCGATGCACACGCCGTTTGGGAAGATGTCTGCGAGCAACTCCGTAGAGAACCTGCATTACTTGTTACTCTCTACGGATACCCAACCGGGATTATCACACGCGAAGATGTACTCGAATACATAAACAGGGCGTAACGCTATTTCTCGCGCTACGCCCTGCGCATTTTGTTTGTACACTTCAGTACAAACGGCAAAACAAAGTTACGAAGAAAAGTGCGGTTCTTCGGTGTTCAATTGTTCGTTCTGGGTAATTTTTTCGCCATCTCACTCCCAGTTGATAAGCAGCGAAAATCGCATGGTGTTTGCAAGCGGGTGATTTTGCTCAATTGTGTTGATAAAGCTAAAGTCGAGTGTGAAGATGTCGTAGCGCACCCCTGCACCAAACGTCCAGAACCGACGACCACCGATACGTGTTGGCTCGCTAAAGTAACCTGCACGTAATGCAATAACTTTCTCGTACCAGTATTCAGCACCAATTGCAGACTCTACTCCTGGGTTCTGCCAAGCAGTTACAAATGATCTTGGCAATGGGTCAGAACCATATTGATCACGCCGTACAAGCAGCTTACCCACATCAGCAGCAATGCTGAGATCGTTGAATTCATCCCGCACCAGGTTGAGCGCTATTCCAAGTTTGAGCATCGTTGGCAAGGGGTCTGCTTCGCTGCGGTAGGTCATTTTCGGACCGACATTCTGCAAGTTGAACCCAAGCGCCAATTTCGAGCCCAAATCAAGTCCTGCAATGTTGAGCGACGATGGCTTCCAGAGCAAGCCGAAGTCGAAGCCACCGCTTACGCCAACACCTGGTGCTGTCTGCCCCGGTTGTGCAGGTGCTAAGTTCGATTGGATGTACCGCAACTGGACGCCCGCACCCAGGTCGTCGGCGATCAGAGTGCCGTATGCCAAACCAATAGCGAACTCATTCGAACGAAATGTCCCAAGTTTATTGCCGTTGATATCCCGCCGTTCAAACTGACCTAAGTTCATCAGAATGAAGTTAGCGGCAACCATTCCGTCAAGTTCCTTGAAGTAGCGGCCGTACGTGCCGTAACTATAAAAAAGATCCGCATTGAATTGCGGCAGCCACCGTGAAAACGACAGTGCCACTTGTTGATCGCGTTGGAATGCCAAACCACCGGTATTCCAATGCACAGCGTAAAGGTTATCTGCCACTGCGGTTCCGCATTCGCCCATGCCGCTTGCTCGTGCATCTGGGGAGATCAGTAGGAATGGAACTGCCGAACCACCTGCTTGAGCAAAAAGTGCCGAACTTGTGCTTCCCACAACGACTGCAAGCGTTATGGCCCGGAGAAGTGTATGTGTCATGGCTGATGAGTGTGGATGGTTTTACTGCATTTTGACGATAAGTCCGCGAATGACATTGTTCGAACCACTACTGTTCGAGAGTTCAATCGTGTAGGAATAGACGCCACTCGGAAGGTTCCCCCCCTGGCTATCACGTCCATCCCAGTGGATACTTGCGCTTTGCACGTCGGTACTGACGTCCTCTTTCAGCCACAGAGTATGTCCGCTCAAATCAGTAATCCGTATGCGGAAACCGATTGGAGTGCTCTGATTGTGAGTGTAGGCTATCGTCACGTGATCGCTGAATGGGTTGGGATACACCAATACACGCCCGATCGTGATAACCGAATCGTTCGGAGGGACGAGAAACCACACGTACGCTGTGCTGTAGTTGTTCCAGACATCCCATGCTCGGACACGAATGGTGTGGACACCAGGACTCAAACCGAAAAGCTGCCGCTGGGCCGTCCCACCGCGCGAGTCGTTGGGCGATGTTGCGAAGTACTCTGTCAAATCGAGCGCATCGAGATTATCGTCCAACCATGCCTCGATCTTATGCCCAATGCCAATCCCCGTTGCGTTGATGCCCGATTCATCCCAGAGATCGACGATAAGCACAGGATTGCTCCGAACAATGTCGCCAGTCTGAAAGCGCCGCGAATCGAGGTACACAGCAATTTGCGGACCATCGTTATCCTCAACAGAGGTAATTTCGACACAGGCAATCCTGAGTGCCTTCGAAATCCCCATTGCATCTGATGAGT
>RFIK01000166.1 GCA_003695605.1 Chlorobiota bacterium | reverse complement strand
CGGCACGGCTCCGCACACCGAGTGGAGTGCACGTTGAGCCACTAGTGTTGGTGCGCTAATTTTGCTTTGCCAATGAAACAGGTGCTCGCACTCATCAGCTCGACGCTTGCGCTCTGCACCCTTGCACTGCAGATGGCGAGTGCATGGCACTTGCATTCACCATCGAATGAGGTGGTGCATGTCCTCACGGGTGCAGAAACGCAGCACTGTCCACTGTGCCATATCCCTCTGGGAACTGCACCGCCGAGCGCTCCACTACGCCCGATTCTTCTCCAAACCGCATCACTGCACGTTCCAGCCGCGCAAACAACTGCGCCACACCAGCCGACTGCGTTCCCCCGCACACTCCGCGCACCGCCGACTGCGTAGCATCCTCATCAACTCCACACCGGACCTGTACGGACGCAGTCGTTACGTTTTACCATTTCGAATGCCTTGTCTTGTTGCAGCACTGCTGACCATTGCGACAGCGTGCACGTTCGCCTCTGATGGTAGCTTCCACCTTCACGGCGTTGTGCGCGACAGCGCTCGTGGCACTCCGATCCCCGATGCGCAGATTGTCCTGATCGGTGCACAGCACGGAACGCGGAGCTCGAGCGATGGCCATTTCCACTTGTCCAATCTTTCGCCAGGCAACTACCGTCTGGGGATTCGGCGACTTGGATACTACGACCGAGTGCAGACAATTGAGCTATCGCGTGACACAACAATTGACGTCTTCCTCGTTCCGCTGAGCATCGAACTGAAACGCGTCATCGTCGAAGGCTCACGCCCGCTCGCTAGAGGAACAGAGCACGAGGTTCAGCTTGATTGGCAGTATCTCGATCGTCACCGGGGACAAACGTTTGGCGATTTGCTCACGGACGTTCCGGGGGTGTCGCTCCTCCAAACTGGGCCAGCAATTACGAAGCCCGTCCTCCGTGGACTGCACAGTGAACGCGTCGTAATCACAAGTGGCGGCATTCAGCACCGTGCACAAGAATGGGGTCTCGATCACGGACCTGCACTCGATCCCTTTCTGCCCACAAGCGTTGCAGTCATTCGCGGTGTAGCAAGCATCGAGGAGAGCTACGCAGCAATTGGTGGTGTGATTCGGATCGAGCCACCGCCGCTCCGCTACCATAGAGAGTTCGCAGGACAACTGTCGCTACTGGGTGCAACGAACAATGGAATGGGCGCCGCGGCTGTGCGTGCCCAAGGAAGCGACCTTGCTATTCCCAACACTGCCTACCTCCTCTACGCAAGTGGGACGATTGCAGGCGATAGCCGAACGCCACAGTACGTGCTCTCCAATACTGGGGCACGCACAGGCAGCGCAATGGTAGCCATTGGCTATGACGCTGCCTCCTGGCGGTCAGAGATCAGTTACTCGCTCTTTGCCGGCGAGCTTGGAATTCTGGCAGCTTCACACCTTGGCAATCCCGACGATTTGCGACGCGCGATCGAAGTAGGACGACCGCTCATCGTTCGACCATGGACGTACAGCATCGGCAACCCTCGTCAGGAAATCCTGCACCAAACGCTCTACCTTCACAGCACCTACACCACCGACGCTGGCACACTCGAACTGCAGTACGGCTGGCAGCACAACGACCGAAGCGAATACGACGCCCATGCTGCACGGTACACCGACAGCACTCTGCTCCAACAAGCACTGCGGCGTCCGGCACTCGAGCTTTCGCTGGCCAGTTACCAGCTCGAACTCCGATATCGCTTCTCTGACGGCACGGCATCGAGCGTTCTGGGTTTTCACCTCCTCCGGCAATCGAACGTCCGCAGCGGGCAAGTGTTCCTACTTCCGGACTACCTCCTCTACGAAGGGGGCTTTCTGGGGACACGGACGTTCACGATCGGCAGTTGGCTTGCATCGTTCGGTGCTCGGGGCGATCTCCAGTGGATGCGAGCACGGCCGTACAACAAAGCTGCAGGACGATACGATCCCGATACGACCATGCTCTTTGCAGGTATCGCGGCAAACGGTGGCATCGAGCGCACGATTGGCGGCTCCTCTCGCCTACGTATCAATCTTGGGACGTACTGGAGGCCTCCATTGCCGGTGGAGCTATTTGCCAACGACCTGCACCACGGCACTGCACAGTACGAAATCGGCGACCGCAAACTCCGCACTGAGCGGTCGGTTTCGTTCGATGCCAGCATCACAACCATGTTTGGCCGAATGCAGCTTGAGGCAACAGCGTACGCGCAGTACTTTCCTCGCCTGACACAACTACTTCCGGACTCGATGCCAACGGTCACGTATCGCGGCGTCTTTCCAACGATGCGGTACGTCCAACAACGCGCAGCAACCTTCGGCACCGAACTTTCCGCTTCACTCCCGATTGGGAGCATCCTCCGCTTCGATGCCCAAGCGGCAATTATACGCGGAATTCGACTACCAGCTGGCGATTGTATGGCATTTATGCCAGCTGATCGCTTGCGCCTGGCACTCCATCTGCACCCCAGTGCTCTGCTTGGTGTACACTCACCGTACTTTGAACTTGCAGCAACAGCCGTTCGCCGTCAAACTGCGATCTCACCGAGCGTCTTCGATTATGCGCCGCCGCCGGCAGGCTATATCGCCGTCGATCTGACTGCTGGCGGGCAATGGGTTCTTGCAGGCACACTGATCCAAACAACACTTCGGATCCAAAATCTCCTCGACACACCGTTCCGCGATTACTTGAGCCGCTACCGTTACTTTGCCCTCAATCCCGGCAGAAACATCACATTCATCGCTTCGATTCCGTTCCATTTGTCCAACCAATCTTCTGAGGAACTGCAATGAAGAGTTTCCTTGCCCTCGTAATGTTTGCGATTCTGCTGTTCCTGAATGGGTGCGAACGAAGCACTCACGATCACGACGATGCACATAAGGTGCCTGGCACGTTCATCCTTAGGCTCATTGGCAACAATGCGGACACGATTACTGCACGCTGGCGCGATCCCGATGGCCCTGGCGGAAGCCCACCACGAGTCGACACTCTCCAGCTCCGCTCAAACTCGACATACTCGTGCTCGTTGGAAATACTGGCAACCGACGGTGATAGCCTTACAAGCACAATCCGCTCTCAAGGAACTGAGCATCAGTTTTTCTACAGTGTCGAGGGTTCAGCAACAAGTTTCCTCACAATCGCGATAACTGATCGCGATAGCCGAGGTATGCCGTTAGGGTTCGAAACGCTGTGGACAACCGCATCTGTCCAGGCTCCAACCTTAGGACAGGTACGGATCCAGCTCTACCACTACGAGCCAAATACGAAGGATGGGCTCACGCGCGCACCCGAAACCGATGCGGACATTTCGCTGCCGCTTTTCATCGAGCCTTAAACGAACACGTTCCGGAAGGCCTCCTCGGCAGGCGGGAATGGCTGCTGGAGCGCTCGATCAATCGCGCTCGTGATCTGCTGGGCGATCTCAGCGTGCCAGCGGTCAATCGTTTCTTTCTCGGCGATGCGCTGCTCGATGAGGAACGCTTCATAACGCGCAAGTGGATCCCGCTTTTCCCAGTACGCGAGCATCTGGCGCGGGACGTAACGGAAATCATCGTGCTCAGCGTGTCCGCGCATGCGCATCGTAACGCACTCGATGAGTGCAGGACCTTCGCCTGCACGGGCACGCTGGGCGTAGTTCCGCACTGTATCATAGACCAGCTCGACGTCGGTTCCATCAATGGTGACACCCGGGCAGCCGTAGCCAAGTCCGCGGTCACTCAAGCGCTCGCAGGCGTATTCAAGTTCGCGGGGCGTCGAGTACGCGTACTGGTTGTTCTCGATGATGACAACAAGCGGGAGTTTCTGCACTGCAGCAAAGTTCATCGCTTCGTGGAATTCTCCGACGTTCGAGCCGCCATCGCCGATCGTTGTAAGGACAACGATGTTTTCCTTCCGCATTCGTGCTGCGAGGGCAAAGCCAGCTGCAACTGGCATCATCGCAGCCAGGTGCGAGATGTTGCCGTAGATCCGCCGGGCTGGGTCTGCGTAATGTCCGGTGCCGTCGGTCCCACGCATGCTACTTCCCTGGCGCGCCATGAAGTTGAGCATCAGCCCGTCGAGCGGTGCGCCGAAGACAAAGTGCATGCCGATGTCCCGATGCATCGGGAAGATCACATCGCGCGAGCGGTCGAGTGCGTAGCTTGCGCCGACCGATGTTGCTTCGTTGCCGATTTGCGAATACACGCCGCCGAGCGCGCGTCCCTGGCGGTAGAGGCGTATCATTGCTTGGTCGAACTCGCGCGCAGTGATCATCCAACGCATCAGCTGCGTGCGATCGTCGTCGCGAAGATGCGGCGAAACGTGAAGTGGTGGAACAGGCTCATCGAGGTTATACTGGCTCATCGATTCCTGTGGGGTGGTGTGATACGATACCCAAACGAACGAAGGTAGGTCGGGTCGTTCCGCCAATGCGCGCGGACCTTGACGTAGAGTTCCAAATAGACTGGCACATCGAGATGCTCTTCGATCCGCTTGCGTGCATCTTCGCCAATGCGCTTGATCATCGCGCCACCTCTGCCGATGAGGATCTTCTTCTGCGAATGGCGCTCGACGATGAGCTCTGCTGCAATGTACCAGGGTGCACTGTCGCGTTCCTCGAAATCAGTAACGACCACCTCGACCGAATAGGGAAGCTCCTGCTGGCAGTGGCGGTAGATCTGCTCGCGGATGAACTCAGCGGCAAAGAATCGCTCTGTCTGCGTCGAAAGCTGTTCTGGATCGAAGAGGAATTCTCCTTCGGGCAGATGCTCGATGATGACTCGCTCAAGCTCATCGAGGAACTTCCGCTTCAGTGCTGAGACTGCCACACTCGCAGTGAAGATTCCCGAGGCCATCATGTGTTCGATAATGGGCAGTGCTGCGGCTTTCTCCTCGAGTGCATCCATTTTCGTCAGCACCAAAATCGTTGGTTTCGTGCGTGCGCGAACATCGTCCATGATTGGTTCGGCCAGGAGCGACTGCGCCTCGGCAATCCCGCCGGTCGCATCGAGGAGAACAGCCAGAACGTCTGCATCGTCGATCGCTTGCCGAATCTCGGTGAGCATTTGACGGTGAAGCTCGTACTTCGGATGCTGGACGATGCCCGGAGTATCGAGGAAAACAATCTGCACATCTGGGCGCGTCATGATGCCAATAACCGGCCGGCGTGTTGTCTCTGGTTTAGGCGAAACAATCGCCAGTGGCTCGCCAATGAGCGCGTTGAGCAGCGTTGATTTCCCAGCGTTCGGTTTCCCGAGGATTGCAACGAAGCCAGCGCGCTTCATTGGGCAAGGCTCTCCAGATGTGCAACGATCCGCTCCGCTGCACGACCGTCGCCGTACGGGTTGTGCGCTTTCGCCATCGAGCAGTAGAATTTCTCGTCGCGGAGCAATTGCAGTGCAGTTGTAATGATGCGTTCAGGATCGGTGCCCACAAGACGTGCTGTGCCTGCCTCGATTGCTTCGGGTCGCTCTGTCACCTCACGGAGGACCAGCACCGGTTTGCCCAGTGCTGGAGCTTCCTCTTGAATGCCACCAGAGTCGGTGATGATAAACGCTGCATGCTGCATCAAGTACGCAAACTCGCGGTACGGAAGCGGCTCGAGTAAACGCACATTCGGCACATCTCCGAGCAGATGCACGACTGGCTCGCGGACGTTCGGATTGAGATGCACCGGGTAGAGAATCGTAACGTCTGGCGCTGTGCGCGCAAGCGTTGCAAGTGCAGTGCAGATACGTTCGAAGCCCTCGCCAAAATTTTCGCGACGGTGGCCTGTGACCAGAATAAACCGTCGGTCGCCACGCTCGCAGAACTCCACCACATCCTCCGGCAATGCAAGGAGCTGCCGGCGCTGGGAAGAGTCGAGCTGTGCAAGCAGTGCTACTGTCCAGTGGAGCGCATCAATTGCCGTGTTCCCAGTTACACGGATGCGTGACGGCGGAATTCCCTCCCGACAGAGATTCTCGCGTGCGCGTTCTGTCGGCGCATAGTGCCAATCGGCAAGGTGCGTGGTCAGTACACGGTTGACCTCCTCCGGAAATGGCGCGTACTTGTCGAACGTGCGCAGACCTGCTTCGACATGCGCTATCGGGATGCGTTCGTAGAACGCAGCCAGTGCTGCGGCGAACGTTGTCGTCGTATCACCCTGGACGATGACCATATCAGGACGCTCCACCCGGAACTCGCGTTCGAGTCCAGCAAGGCAGCGGACGGTCACATCGTACAGGCTCTGCCCAGGCTGCATAACTGCAAGGTCGGAATCCGGGACAATGCCGAAGAGGTCAAGCACTTGGTCCAGCATCTCGGTGTGCTGCCCTGTGACGACAACACGGAGCGTGCACCATGTTGCACTCGCCAACCGATGGACAACGGGTGCTAGCTTGATAGCTTCTGGACGCGTTCCGAAAACAACTGTGATTTTCACAGCGCCTGCTACTGCACTTTTGCAATACGATGAGCACAAAGATAGCCGAACTGCAAACCGACAGGAGGCACGTGGTGCAGTGAACACGCTCCGACGCCGTCAACTCGAAGTTGTGCCGATCCACATTGCGCTGCGTAAAGTGTTCCGCCGGGCTCTGACGCCGTTGGTGCAACAATGGCGCATGCATCGCGCCCTGCAGCGGCAGCCCTATGCAACAGCGCGTGATGTTCCCTGGAAGATGCCCGCAACAATTGCTTCCCATCTGCAACCGCCGCAGCTCGAGCATCTCCGCACTTGGGCCGGAATACTGCTCCGGATCGCTTGCCACACCTGCGAAGGGAAGCTCCCCGTACTCGGTTTGGGATGGATTGTCCCGCAGCATGGCTACAAACCTCCAGGATTCGACGGAGTGCGGTACGACGCACCGGCACTCGAGGAGACCGAGCGCGGAGATTGGCTGGATGCATACCTTCCCTCCACTGCAGTGCCACGCGCTCGATGGCTCTGGTGCATGATCCAACAGCCGCATGCACCTTATGACTGGCAACGTGACTTTCGCAGCGGGTATCGGTGGAGTGAGCGCTCCCAGAGCTGGAAGCTTCGGCTCGATGAAGCTCCTGGTGCTGATCCGAAAGTACCCTGGGAGCTTGGTCGGCTCCAGCTCCTCCCACTGCTCGCTCTTGCGCTCTACTGCGCACCGAGCGATCTGCGTCCAGCAATTCTCCGCACGGTCGAGAGTACACTGCTCGATTTTGCAGCGCAGAATCCCCCTGGCTACGGCATCCAGTGGGCGCAGGGGATGGAGGCTGCACTTCGGATTGCCGCAATCGCGGTGACACTCGACTTGGCTGCGCCGCATGGTCTCGACGAGCGCGTCGGCGAAGCAATGCTGCTTTCTCTCTATGACCATGCCTGCTTTGTTCTGGGACATCTCGAATGGTCAGAGGGCATGCGCGGCAATCACTATTTGGCGT
The DNA here is from genome assembly GCA_003695605.1 of Chlorobiota bacterium. Lineage (GTDB taxonomy): Bacteria > Bacteroidota > Ignavibacteria > Kapaibacteriales > NICIL-2 > NICIL-2. The sequence continues at coordinate 4 of RFIK01000166.1, read as the reverse complement.
GCAT
>RFIK01000165.1 GCA_003695605.1 Chlorobiota bacterium | reverse complement strand
TCAGTCATTGTCGGGAGAGCCAATCTCGAACTCCCCAACGACTAAACAGTGATCGCTGATGCGGTCGGCAGCGCGGTCGGGAAGCATTGCACGATGGTCGAGCATCCGGCGGCGCTCGGCGATCCAACGACGAGCGGCGCACGTTGTTGCGACGATGTGATCAATTGCGTTTCGGCGATGGTCGAGGCAGGAGGTCATCCCTTCGGTGAGGAAGACGACAGCCGTGTCGCGTTCGAGAGCTGTCAGCGTCGGCAGCCGCGAACGCCGAGGGTAGTCGTTGAAATCGCCGACGATGAGAATGTCTCGCTCGCGGCCATGGGTGAGGAGCGAATCAACCCACGCAGCTAAGACCGCCGCTTGCTTGCGTCGCTGCTCGATGGCCGCACGTCGAAGGTCCTCTGTCGAATCGTAGCGAGAGCTGGATTTGAGATGGACGACCATCATGAGCCAGTCGAAATTTCCAGAACGACACTCGACCACAAACCCTGCACGGTTGCGTTCTGGATTGATTGCAAGGGGGAAGTAGTCGCACACCGGTGTGCACTGCACTGTGGTGCGGTAGAGTACGCCAACATTCTGCCGATGTCCGCTATGGCCGAGCAGGCCACGCCAGCCAGGCAAGTAGCGGAGAAGACGTCGCATCGCGCTATCGTTTTCGATTTCCTGGACGGCCAGAACGTCTGCGGCGCTCTGAGCGATAAGTTGTGCGATTGCGGCGTAGTCTTCTTCCGCCCTCGGTTTCTGTTCTGGCTCAATACCATCACCGAGCCATTCGATGTTGAACGTTCCTATCGTGACGGTCCTGGTTGAGGATTGGGTGGCGCTGCAGCCAAACGAGAAAACTGAGAAACTGCTGATCAAAACTGCACCATAAACCAGCCGATGCATCGGGGTCAGAATTATTCTTGAACTGACAATGCAGCAAACTTAGGGCATCGCCGGCTCCTGGTAATTTTGAGTCATTCGTCGGTATTCAGGTGGCTATGCGCACAACGATCATCATTCCCGCTGCTGGCAGCGGTCAGCGCTTCGGCGGCGATCTCCCCAAACAGTATCGCCTCCTGGGAGGAATCCCTGTCATCGTCCGGGCGGTCTCCGCTCTCCTTGCTGTCTGTGAGCATGCACCGGTTGTGGTGGCTGTTGATGCCCGATGGGCCAGCTTCGCCGAGCGTCTCTTTGCAGATTTTGGCCTTGACGAGCACGCCTATGTCATCACCGGCGGTACTACACGACAAGAATCGGTCTCCAATGGTTTGGAACATCCCGCCGCTGGCGATGCAGAGATGATCATCGTGCATGATGCTGTGCGCCCGTTTGTCTCGCCAGCTTTGCTTCAGCGCGTCCTCGATGGAGCCGAGCGTGAGGGGGCAGCAGTGCCTGTAGTACCTCCGAAAGATACTGTCAAACTCCTCGACCAAGGGTGTCGTGTCGAATCAACACTTCCGCGCTCTCGCGTTGGAATGGCGCAGACCCCCCAAGCATTTGAGCGCGGTATCCTCATTGACGCTCATCGCCAAGCAGCGCGCGATCGTTTCGAGGCAACCGACGATGCGAGCATCGTCGAGTATGCAGGCTATCCAGTCGTTGCAGTCGAGGGGGAAGAATCCAACATCAAGATCACGACACCGCTCGATTGGCTACTGGCAGAACGATTGTTGGCTCAACAGGAATTGTAGCGATGCTGGTTCGGACGAATGCTATTGTGCTTCGTCGAATGCGCTATAGCGATACGAGCATCATCGCAACGCTTCTGACGGAGGAACGTGGTGTCGAAAGCATCCTCGCCAAAGGTGCACGGTCGCCGAAGAGTCGGCTTGCAGCGATGCTGGAGCCACTGGAGCAAATCGAAGTGCAATACTACGTCAAGCCTGGGCGGGAACTCCAGCTGCTCCGAACTGCAGAACGCACACTGCTACGCCGCTCGATTCAATCAAGTTTTGAACACACCGTTGCTGCGCTGCGCATCGCCGAACTTGTCTTGCGCTTGGAGCTACCCGGACATTCCCACGCCGAGGTGTTCGAGCTTGTCGAGGAGACTCTCGTAGCGCTCGATATGACGCAGTCGGCTACAACTGCATTTCCTATCGCGTTCGCGCTACGCTATGCTGCGGTCCATGGATTCTCGTTGCAGTTCAATGCACTTGATACCCTCCCGCCAGGGAATCAGTCACAACCATTCATCCTCCGCCTCGACCGTGGTACGTTCGAGCCTGTTTCTGATGAGGTGGCGCATCGAGGATCACACTCGGACGAAGTCTCGCGTGTGGATGTGCAACTCCTCGATCACAGGACAATTGTGGCGCTGAAGACCCTTGGGCATGCCCCATTGGATCACCTTGGCTTTGAGCAATTTGATTCCACCGTGATTGAAACGTGCAGTCGTATTGTCGAGCGTTATCTGGAGTTTCACTTCGAGCGGCGGCTGCGGCGGGGATAAACGCGTTACTCTCCTGCGAAGGTCCCGTAAATGATGTTGCGTGCCATTGCTAATTCATCCGGTGCGATCGTATCGGGGCGGCGCTCGTAAGTGAGCGCAATGACTTTGTAGCCGAACTGTTTGAGAAGCTGTTCTGTTTGTCGGAATCGCACGCGGAGTGCTGCAGATATTCCTCCACCGATTGTCAGTAGCACTTTTGTTCGTGTCGAGGCAGTGGTGAATCGGTCGCTTGATTCGAGGCTGGAGCCAAGAAGGACGCCCGATAGTGCGAGAACCGCGTTGAGCGGATAGCCGCAGCGTACCATGTATTCGAGCACAAGGCAACCGCCATCAGCAAATCCAAAGAGCGAAATGTCCTCGATCGAGATATGCTCGGCAAGGCGGAGACAGAGCTGCTCGAGTGCTGCTATGCTGAACTCCAGGTAAGGATGCTGGGCTTCAAGTGGGGCATCAAATGCTTCTTTAGGATACCAGAACGTGGAATTGCCCGGTGCACCAAGTGCGATGATGGCAACATTGCCAACTTCTTCGGGCAGCAGGAGCGATAGTCCGAGTTTGATAAATCGTTCTGGGGTACTGGTGCGGTTGTGCACGCAGACGACTGCGGTGCGCGCTTGCTCAGGATCGGTCCCGACGACGTAAACGGGGAACTCATAGCGATTGACCTGGAGTTCGTTCCAGACTCTTGGCTGATCAGGAGGTCGTCGCACGTTGCTCGATGCAGTCTGTTGATCCATCGCTGCATTCACAGGATGCCTACCGAACAATATCGGCGGCTCGTGCCAATACTGAAATGCTGCTGCTGAGTACTCGAATGGACGATTGCCATGGGAACATACTTCGCAAAGGGACGTCGCCGACGAAGCAGAACCCTAACTTTGAGACAGTATGCAACGTGTCACTCTTGCCCAAAGGTTGCAGTATGCCCTTCTCAGCGTTGGTGCTGTCGCTCTTATGGGCGGGTGCAGCTCGACACACGTGGTGATCCATCGCCAGCAGCTCGACAGTGCAACGCTTGCAAGAATCAACCTGCTACTCGATGGAGCGGATGTAGAAGTGGAGTTGCGGGGCAGCGCAACTCCACCAGCGCTCCAGCAGCGCCGTCGCGCTCGACTGACAGCGCGGGCGCTTGAATTGGCTGGTGAGCGCGATACGCTTGCAATTCCGTTGGAATACGTTGCAACTGTTCGAGCAAGCCATCCCCGGAGCGCAAGCAGGATTGCAGTGGGAAGTGTCGGCGGTTTTTTGATCGGGACGGCAGTGGGAATTTTCTTGACGCCAGCAGCACCGCTGCAGATCGGCGTCGCGGGTGCTCTCTGTGGATTGACAGCTGCTGCGCTCATCAGTGAGCAACTTCTCCTCCGATTCGAGTGATTGCCCAAAATCGCGGCGGCACGATCGTACGTGTAACTTTGCTCCCTGCTTGTGAAAATCACACAGGATCCTCATGTTTCTTCTTCTTGCAGCACTGTTGGGCTTGGTCCAGGGCTTGACGGAATTCATTCCCATCAGTAGCACAGCCCACATGACGATCTTTGGACACATGAGCGGTATGCTCGACCCCAACCATCCGGAACAGTGGACTGCAATGATGGCAGTGGTGCAGCTTGGGACGCTCCTTGCTGTGCTTGTTTACTTTGCACATGACATTCGCGCGATTACCACTGCAATGGTGGTCGAAACGTTCCGGGAGCGGAAACAACCCATGGTGCAATCGCCCCTTGCACGGCTGGGTTGGCTCATCATCATTGGCAGCGTGCCGATCGGGGTACTTGGGCTTGCGTTCCGTAGAATCATCGAAGGGAAGCTCACTAAAGATCCTCTGGTCATCGCAGTGATGTTAGTAGCAGTTGCGGTGGTGATGCTCCTTGCCGATCGGCGGCGGGGAGTACGTCCGATTGAATCGCTTGGCATTGCCGATGCGCTCATCGTCGGGATTGCGCAGGCACTGGCACTGATACCTGGTGCATCACGCTCTGGGACGACAATCAGTGCAGCAATGCTCCTTGGTTTTGAACGAGCAGCGGCGGCGCGGTTTTCGTTTCTGCTCAGCATCCCTGCACTCCTTGCTAGCGGTGTGCTCGAATTGGTGCACGCTCTACGGGTGCTTCCGTCCAATGAGCTATGGCTGCTTACCATCGCTACGCTGACCGCAGCGCTCAGTGGCTACGTTTCGATTGCATTCCTGCTGGCCTATCTTCGGCGGCACCATTTAGCAGTGTTCGCTGTGTACCGAATTGGCTTAGCTGCAGTCATTGGCGGGCTGCTTGCTACCGGATTGCTACAATGATTTGCCGCATTCTCCGTTACGAGCGCTGCTATGGTTGATACCCACGCGCACATTGATACCGAAGCCTTCGATGCCGATCGTGACGCGGTGCTCCAGCGAGCACAGGCAGAAGGCATCGAAGCGATTATCATCCCCGCGATCACCATTGAACGTACAGATGTAGCCGAGCAGCTTGTAGCAGAATACCCATGGATTTATCGTGCCGTCGGCATCCACCCGCACCACGCTGCAAGTGCAACACCAACACTGTTTGAAAAGGTGGAGCGTAGTGTTACAGCACCGAAGGTCGTCGCTATCGGTGAGATTGGGCTCGATTACTACTACGACTACGCGTCCCCTCCAGTGCAACGTGAAGTCTTCCGCACGCAGCTCCGAATCGCAAAGCACGTAGGTTTGCCGGTCATCATCCACAATCGCGATGCTGACGGTGATGTCCTCGAACTGCTCGAGCAAGAGCAAGATGGCAGTCTTCGTGGGGTACTCCATTGCTTTTCGTCGCCGCTTCCTGTCCTTGAACGTGCACTCGAACTTGGATTCTACGTCTCGTTCACAGGCAACATAACGTTCCGGCGTTGGTCGGATGTCGAGCTCCTACGCGCTGTACCAAACGATCGATTCATGCTCGAAACCGATTCGCCGTACATGACACCCGAACCGTACCGCGGCAAGCGGAACGAACCTGCATTTGTTCGCCTCATTGCTGAGCGCATTGCTGTACTCCGCCAAACAACCATCGAAGAAATTGTGATGACCACCACTGCAACTGCAAAGCGGCTCTTCAAGCTTGTAGCTATTGGCATCTTTGTTCTCCTGACAACTGTTGGAGCTGCACACCCAGCACAACAGGACGAGGAGACAGATACCGCAGAGTTTGAGTACGTTCATCCCTATCCGCGGCTGGTCGGCATCGGTGGCCTCATTGGACCGAATACGATTGTCGAGACCCAGACGCTCGTTGCGCTCAATCGCACGCAACCCCTCTCTTACGAAGGTATCCCTGCATTTGGTGGACTTGCCGTATGGGAACTCACCGATCGGTTAATGGTGGAAGCTGCGTACCTCTACTCGGTCAATCGCAAGGTGGTCTACGATCCTATCACAAATCCATATGGACAGCGGAACCCCGATAGCTACCACGTTCTCGAGGTTGGTGCGCGCTGGATGCTCAATCCATACAGTCGTGTTGTGTTTTACGGTTTTGGAGGGGCTGGAAGTGTGTGGATTAGTCGCGATGGATCGCCGCTGAGCGCTCCGAACCTTTGTATCACGCCAGGCATTGGGCTTTTCATCAACATTCCCACACCATTCGGGATGATTGTCCCAGGTGGCGAGTGGCGGCTCAACTTCCAGCTTGCCGATGAGCGGCGCTTTGTTACGATGAGCAACGGTGAGCGATACATTGCTATGATTTCGACCTTCTTCTCGATACCGCGCTTTACGTTGCTGTACTTCCCGAAGTGGTAAGAAATGCTCTTCGTCGTTGAACACCCTCTCTGCATGCACGATCTCGCGATCGTCCGCGATCGGCGAAGCGATAGTGCAACGTTCCGCCGCGCGATGCATCGCATTGGGCTTCACGTCTGCCTTGTAGCAACGCAGCATCTGCCGACTCAGCAAACGAACATCGAAACTCCACTTGAGGAAGCGACGTGCTCGATCGTTACGCGACCGATCGTCGCGGTGGCTATTCTCCGAGCAGGCCTGATGCTCCTTGA
>RFIK01000164.1 GCA_003695605.1 Chlorobiota bacterium | reverse complement strand
GTGCTTCCCAGGCGGAGATAGCAAGCAGCCGTGGGGCAAGTACGTCGTCGCACTCAATAAGATACCAAGGATCGGTACTTACCAACGGGGCCGGAGCTGACGCAGTCCGCGCAACTCTATAGCATCGAGGGCGACAAGATGAAGCTCTTGCTCGATTTCCCAACGGTTGGGGAACCGCACTATGCGCAAGCATGCCCTGCGGAATTGCTCGAGAAAAACTCTGTGCGCATCTTCAAGCTCGAGCAAAACAAGCATCCGTATGCTGTCAAAGCTGAGAAAGATGCACGTGTCGAGCGGAAATGCAATGAGGTGCACGTCTACATGACGACGATTCGCTCACACTTTGCGCCTGATAACATTGAAGGCATCAAGGTCGGCGATGTCGTCTATTTCCATGTGACGAATCTCGAGCAGGATTGGGACATTCCCCATGGCTTTGCGGTTCAAGGTGCGCAGAATGGCGAGCTAATCATCATGCCCGGTGAAACACAGACGCTCAAGTGGGTGCCGCAACGCCCAGGTATTTACCCGTTCTATTGCACAGATTTTTGCTCGGCCTTGCACCAAGAAATGCAAGGATATGTGCGGGTATCTTCATCAGCGATGTCGGTGCCTCTGAGTTTTAGCACGGGCAAGTAAGCAACTCATCGTTTGTACACACTGGAGAAGGGCAGGGGAGCATCCGAGGTCCCTGCCCTTCATTGATGTCGAGATCACTACGAGTATGCAAACCATGAAGCAATCAAGAGTTCTATTGGTGCTAGGTGTTATGTTGCTCGGTCTAGCATCGGTATTGCCGCTTTGGCGCATTGAACTGGAAGCACCACAATACCCCGAGCCGATTGGGTTGTATATTCATATCAACACGCTCCGTGGCATTGGTGAGCATGACTTGGAAAACATCAACATCCTGAACCATTACATCGGTATGAAACCCATCGAGCCAGAGAGCATTCCCGAACTTCGAATTATGCCGTGGATCCTTGCAGCGCTCATCGGGTTGGGTGGGCTCGCGATTGCTGTTCCGCGGAGGTGGCTCATCGTGGTCTGGATTGTAGCAATAGCATTCGCCGGCACTCTTGGGCTCTACGACTTCGATCAGTGGGAGCGAGAGTATGGGTCGAATCTCAATCCCAATGCACCGATCAAGATCGAGGGAATGACGTATAAGCCGCCGCTCATCGGAACAAAACAATTGCTGAACATCACTGCGCATTCATATCCCTCGTGGGGTGGATGGAGTATCCTCGGTGCACTTGCGTGTGGCATCGGCGCCTGGAGGCAGGCAGGGCGCATCAGCCGGAAGCCTGTACCGATCAAGACCGAGCACCAACGCAGTGCTGCGCGACATGTGACTTTGCTCAGTGTGCTGGGCATGCTTGGGGTAACTCAGTTAGCTTGTACACCCTCACCGGAGCCAATCCGTTACGGTACGGATGAATGCAGCTACTGCAAGATGACCATCGCAGACCGACGATTCGGTGCGGAGATCGTCAGTACGAAAGGCAAAGCGTACAAATTTGACTCAATCGAGTGTATGGTCACCATGCTTCGCTCGTTGGATTCGAGCGATGTCGCGCTTATCCTGGCAACCGATTTCCGCATGCCCGGAACGTTTCTGGATGCACGCTCAGCGTGGTATGTGCGGAGTACGAAGCTCCCAAGTCCGATGGGTGCAGACTTGAGTGCATATGCAGATCGTGCATCAGCAGAAGCAGCGCAGCGCACCCACGGAGGCGATATCCTTTCGTGGCAGGATGTGCAACGTTACGTAGCCACGCTCGATTGAGGAAGTGCCTCAGCCTGTGCATCGTCACGCTGATTACCACTTCCGCTGCAGGAAGTGGTGTGTTGGAGGTATGCCCGAACTGCCCACTTCGAACGCTCGAGCAGGCACTTCCGCGTGCGAAGCCAGGTGACACGATCCTACTAGCGCCGGGTCACTATCCCAAGACACATGTCGTGATCACTGTGCCGGTGACGATACTTGGAACAGGGAGACCTGTTCTCGATGGTGGATCGCAGGGAACAATCATTACCGTTCAATGTGGCAATGTCCATCTGCACGGGATGAAGTTTGCCAATACTGGTTACTCCTCGCTCGAGGAGTATGCAGCGATCAAGCTTGAGAATGCGCCAGGCTGCACGATTGGCGACGTAGAAACGGAGAATTGTGCGTTCGGGATTGCATGCTATCACTCACCGGGTACTACCATCGAGAACGCCACGTGCAGAGGAACCGGCGCGGTAGAATCGTTATCGGGCAATGGCGTGCACCTGTGGAAATCCCCAGGATGCAGCATTGAGCGTTGTACGGTTTCAAACCATCGCGATGGGTTGTACTTCGAGTTTAGCAGCGGATGCAGGATCGAAGGGAATGAAAGCAGCTACAACATGCGGTATGGTTTGCACTTCATGTTCTCCGACAGCAACATCTACCGCGGGAATGTCTTTCACCACAACGGCGCTGGAGTCGCTGTGATGTACTCCCGCTTCGTTCGGATGGAAAGCAATGCTTTTCGCGATAACTGGGGACCGAGTAGCTATGGACTCTTGCTCAAGGATATCTCTGGTAGCATCGTCTGTGGAAATGTCTTCGAGCAGAACACGGCGGGCATCTACATGGAAGGCTCCGATAACACATCGGTTGTCTCGAACACATTCCGCTCCAACGGTTGGGCGCTGAAGCTCTTCGGTAGCTCTGTTGGGGTTCATCTGGCGAAGAATACGTTCATTGCAAACACGTTCGATGTACTGTCGAATGCCTCTCAGAGCAGCGTTGTGTGCAGGGAAAACTACTGGGATCACTATCGCGGCTACGACCTTGATCGGGATGGATACGGCGATACTCCCTATCGTCCGGTGTCACTGTTTTCCATCCTCATCGAGCGGGTGCCAACTGCAATCTTGCTCCTTCGGAGTTTTATCGTCGAGCTCCTCGCGTACATGGAGCGAGCAATACCCTCAATGATCCCACCTACGATCGAAGATGGGCGCCCACGAATGAAACCGTATGCTTCAGCGGCACATGCAACGATGCCCGGAATCAATAGTCGGAGGCCACAGAGGTGCGATGATATCAATTAGCCAAGGACAAAACGCTGCTATTGTTGTACGCGGACTGACGAAACGGTTTGGTGCGCAGGAGGTTCTCCGTGGCGTTGATGTCTCGATGCACTTCGGGGAAGTTGTGGCACTCATGGGGCCGAATGGCTCAGGGAAAAGCACGCTCATCAAGAGCATCGTGGGCTTGGTACGTCCTGACGGGGGTTCGATACATGTTGCAGGGCATCAAGTTTATGGCGACGTCTCGTACCGACGCTCAGTTGGTTATATGCCGCAAATTGCGCGGTATCCTGAGACGTTGACTGTTGCCGAACTCTTCCACATGCTCACGCAGCTCCGCAGCGAGTGCAACGACTATGATCTCCAGCTCTTTGAGCAGTTGAACATTGGTAGCTTCGCTTCTAAGCAACTCGGTGTGCTTTCCGGTGGCCAGCGGCAGCGCGTCGGTGCTGCGTTGGCGTGGTACTTTTCACCAACGATCCTTCTTCTGGATGAGCCAACGGCGGGTCTTGATCCAATTTCAACGGAAACGATCAAAGCCAAGATCGCACGTGAACGAGCGCAAGGGAAATGCCTCGTGATAACAACCCATAGCCCGCACGATGCGCTGGAGCTTGCCGATCGGCTTGTCTATCTGTACGAAGGGGAAATTTGGATTGACCTGCCACTTGAGCAGCTGCTCGACAATGCAGCAACGACAAGCTTGATGGGCGCAATCGCATGGCACCTACAGCAAGAGAGTACGCAATGAAACATACCGCACTCATTGCACGGCTTGCACTGTTGCAAATGGTTCGGAGTCGCCCGTTCCTGGCGTATGTGGTCGCACTCGGAGCGATCGTTGCTACACTTGCGCTCTTCGGTGGGGATCCAGCGAAGGTAAGCCTGACCCTGGCAAGTGTACTGTTGCTCATCGTGCCATTGATAACACTTGTGCTCATTGCACTGCAGCAGTACAACAATCGAGAGTTTACCGAGCTGCTCCTTGCACAGCCAATCAGTCGCCGCGCAGTCTATTGGGGGCAGTGGACGGGAATGACACTTGCACTTGTTGGTGGCTGTGTGCTACCTCTTGTTGGTGGCTCCTTCGTCTGGGGCAACTACGATGGTGGTGTGCTTGCTGCAGCTGCGATTGTACTTACGCTTTGCTTTAGCGCTCTTGCATACCGTCTGGCGGTTGGGCAACCTGACAAAGCTCGCGGGATCGGTCTTGCGTTGATGGTGTGGCTCTACTGCGCTGTGCTCTACGATGCGATCCTTGTCGTTGCGATGGCGCTACTGGAGGATTATCCAATCGAGAAGGCTCTCATTGTGCTTCTCGCACTGAATCCAATTGATGCGGTCAGAGTTGCTCTCCTTCTGCACTCGGATGCGTCAGCGTTGATGGGGATCACGGGGGCGGCGATTCGCGAGTTTTTCGGTACAGGGCGAAGTTTGCTGGTCATCGCACTTGTCGTGATCGGATGGATTGGATATCCACTCCTGCGAGGTGATCGCATCTTTCGCAGGCGAGATTTTTAGTAGTCTTCTCCCCGCTGTCGCGATGCGTAAAAAAATGGTAAGAGCGCAAGCGCGGTGGTGTAGAGTGCAGCTGCGATACCGTTTTTGAGGTAAAATGCAACGAAGGGAATCTCGGCTGGCCGTGTGTAGAGGAACGAGTACACTGCGTTATGGACAAGCGCGCACCCGAGCAATACACCGATGAATCGTGGCGAGCCAATGCTTGACTGCAACGATGCACCCTCACGGTGAAAAAATCCCGCACAGTAGCCAGCGATCAGCTTTACCAGCGCATTCGAGCCGAGGACGTCGGTCGAGACAATATCGAAGACCAAGCCACTGGCAAAGCCGAAGAGCACACCCGGCAGCTGTCCCTTCTGCAGCGCGAACGATACGATAACCACAAGGAGCAAGTCCGGTGTGATTCCCCCAATTGCCAGGAGGTTGCTGGCAAAAGTCTCGATCAAAATGACCAGCAATGCAACCACAACGTATATGCCATAGTCTCGATTCATCCGAGCACCATGCCAGGCAGTGGAGCGATCATCGGCCAGCAATCCTCCGTTCGATGAACTCTTGGAGCGCACGCTCGAGCATCAGTTGCTCCTGAGGCGGCGTGCTAAGGATGACGAAGACCTGCTCGAGTCGTCCGAATTCGACAGCCGGCTCGACGATGATCCGGTAGAACATCGAGGTTGGATCGTTGATGACGTCAGTGACGCGACCGATGGGAATTTCCGGGACGTAGCGTGTACTCAGCCCGCTTGTGAGGACACGATCGCCAACCCTTACTTGTTCGGTTTTGGGGATGTTCTGCAGCAGAAGGTGCTCGAAGCCATCCCAGAGGATAATACCTTCCTGCCGGGTTGGCTCAAGACGTGCACTGACGCGGACGTCACGGTTGAACAGGGTTTGGACAAGTGCGTAGTGGGCACTGGTGGCGATAACGGAGCCAACGAGCCCTGCATCGGTCATTACCGTCATCCCAATCGTCACGCCATCGCGGCTACCACGATCGAGCGTGAGGAATTGCCGGGTTCGGAAAACCGTCTTCCCGACAACTGAGGCAGGTAGCAGCGGCACTCGGCTTTCATTCTTGAGTGTGAGCATTCGCCGAAGGTGCGCATTCTCGACCCCAGCGCGCCGAAGCAGCATCACTTCCTGCTGTAGGTCGAGATTAATCTGCCGCAGCGCTCGGTTCTCCTTTTCGAGCGCGATCGGATTGGGAATCCATGCAAAGGCTTGCTGCACCATTCCCAATCCACCGATGATCAGCGCGCGGAAACCACCCAACTGCGTAACGTTACCATAGGACATGAGCGCAAGCGAGACGATTGCGAGTAGAGCAGCGGTGATGTGCTCACGGTAACGGAAGAGGAACTCCGCAAAGCGTTGCATAGCCGGAAATCAGTACCGCTTCGATTTGAGCAGCACCGACGAATAGTCCTGCAAATTCTCAAGGACTTTCCCTGAGCCGCGGACAACCGCAGTCAGAGGATCGTCGGCAATATGGACCGGAAGGCGTGTTTCGCGTGCGATGCGTTCGTCGAGGCCTTTGAGGAGTGCACCGCCTCCGGTGAGGATAATGCCCCGGTCGAAGATATCAGCGGAGAGTTCCGGTGGTGTCCGCTCCAGCAGATTCATGATTGCCTCGATGATCAGTTGCACCGATTGCTGGAGTGACTCTCGAATGTCGGCAGAGCTTACTTCGATCATGCGTGGAATCCCCTCGAGCAAATCCCGCCCCTTGACTTCGATGATGACGTCTTCTTCGACTGGGTATGCAGAGCCGACCTCGTGTTTGATGAATTCCGCAGTACGCTCGCCGATGAGCATGTTGTGCTTACGCTTGAAGTACTGCACAATCGCATCGGTCATCTCATCGCCGGCGACGCGAATAGATTCATCGCTGACAATTCCTGACAGGGCAATGACGGCAATTTCCGTTGTGCCTCCGCCAATGTCCACGATCATGTTACCGACGGGTTCGTGGACATCTAACCCAACACCAATGGCTGCAGCCATCGGTTCAGCGAGCAGGTAAACTTCTTTCGCTCCCGCATGCTCGGCACTATCGCGGACGGCGCGCTTTTCGACCTCCGTAATTCCAGACGGAACACAGATGACAACACGCCGGACTGGCTGCCACGATTGCGATACTTTCCGGATGAATGCGCGCAGCATTTCCTCTGCGATTTCAAAGTCGGCGATGACGCCATCTTTGAGTGGACGGATGGTCCGAATCTCTTTATGGGTTTTGCCGACCATTGCGTTGGCTTCGTGTCCGACGGCGATGACATTTTTGGTCGTGCGGTCGTAGGCTACAATCGAGGGTTCGTTGAGCACAATGCCTTTGCCCTTCATCCACACGAGCGTATTGGCAGTGCCAAGATCAATGGCAATGTCGTTGGAGAAAAACGAAAATTTCATGTGCAAGCGGGGGAATCAGTCTTCGTTGGAAACTACCACACCATCTCAGCAGCGCGTGACGGCAGCAGTGGCGGCGCAAAACTACAAACTCTTTGCAGACGTTCGGAAGAGGAATGCAGGCGGTCACTTGCCCGACCGCTGGAACATTGAAGCAAGGTACGCGCGGAAGGAAAGCTCCGCAGGAGTGGCCGGTTGAGGCTGCCGGGGATGATTGGGTTGCTGCGGTGTCGCTTGGCGGCTTGGCGTGGGAGCAGGTGCCTCCGGAAGCGTCGCCAGAAGCGATACTGACTGTTCAGTAACGCCGAGCACAACGCGTTTCCGCTCAATCTCGACGACAACGATCATTGCTTTATTCCCGACGGGCTGGCGGGCAAGAATACGGATGGACAAACTATTCCCACTGCTGCGCACGTGCGAAAGCCGCCGAACCACGATAGCAAGCACAGCAAGTACTGCGACAGCAGCAGCTACGATGAGCGCAGCGTTGAGGAGTGTCCAGTCCATCGAAGTACAAAGTGCAAGAGTGATGCTACTCGAACTTACCTAACCGCAACGTAATTTTCACTACAAATTCCATTCCATCAGAAGTGAAAGTAGCTATCGTTCAAATGAACCCCGTCTGGGGGAATGTCGAAGCGAACCTCGAGCGGGTTTGTGCACTGGCACGCCGTGCTGAGGCGGAGGTCGTGGTATTTCCAGAATTAGCATTGAGCGGGTACTTCTTCACTTCTCGGACGGAACTCGACGCCGTTGCCCTGGAGCGAAGTTCTCCAATCCTCGATGGAATCGCACGCATTGCACAGCAGCAGTCGAAAGTCATCATCGTCGGTTTCCCCGAAAAGGATGGCCAGTGTCGGTATAACACGGCAGTACTGCTTGGTCCATCAGGGCAGCGGCAGTACTATCGTAAGACGCACTTGTTCTACAAAGAGCGTCTTGTCTTCGACGAGGGTGATACGGGGTTCGAGGTCGTCACCGTTGCACCATTCGATCTACGCATTGGGATGATGATTTGCTACGATTGGCGCTTCCCCGAAGCTGCGCGAACACTTGCCTTGGCGGGTGCGGATATGATTGCATGCCCGTCGAATCTGGTCACGCACATCTGGCGAATGGCAATGCCTGTGCGCGCGCTGGAAAACAAAGTGTACCTTGCAGTCGCCAATCGAATTGGGAGCGAAACCAGTGGGGATGAAACGCTCCACTTCAACGGGTGCTCGGCGATCTATAGCTTTAACGGTTCAGTCCTGGCGGAGCTTCCAGCCGATACCGAGGGCATCGCAGTTGCACCGATTGAGCCCGAGCGCACGCGCTCGAAATCGTTCAATCCCTTCAATGACCTCTTTGCTGATCGCCGTCCGTGGGCGTACCGTATCTACGACAGTAGTTTGTAAATTTGGAAAGTTGGCTTCGCAGTCACAACGATTCCTGACATTCCCATGGGTATCTTCTCACGTATTGCTGACATCTTCAAGGCAAACGTCAACGATGCACTCGATAGAGCCGAAGACCCCGAAAAGATGCTCAAGCAGATGGTCATCGAGATGGAGGAGTCCGTCAACAAAGCGACGATGGCCATCGCGCAAGCTATCGCGAATGAAAAGTCGCTAGAGCGAAAGATTGCGAAAGCGCGGCAGGATTCTGCCGATTGGCAACAGAAGGCTGTCCAAGCGCTCCAAGCCGGAAGAGAAGATTTGGCCCGGGCTGCATTGGAGCGAAAAGCAATCGCCGATCGAAACCTTGCGGACCTGCAACCGATTTACGAACAGGCAAAATCGACGACAGCAAAACTTCGGCAGCAGCTTGATCAGCTCAAAGCCAAGCTTGACGAAGCCCGCTCGCGCCAGAGCACACTCATCGCACGCTCCCAGGCGGCAAAGGCGCAAAAACACATTGCTCAAGCCTTCAGCGGCGTAGGTTCAGATGCCTTTTCGAAGTTCGATAAGTTCGAGGGCAAAATCGAGCAACTCGAGGCCGAAGCAAGCGCCTTCGAACAATTAGCAGGGGAGAGCACCTCGCTTGAGCAGGAGTTCAAGTTGCTCGGTTCCTCCAAGACCGTCGAGGATGAACTTGCTAAACTCAAAGCATCGCTCGGCCAGCTACCGCCGAGCAGTACGCAAGAACAGTTATCGTAGCAACGTATTGACACCATACTCGAGAGACGTTTATGACAACACCTGCCGAACTCATCGAATCCACCCGCTTGCGTGTCGAAAGTATCCTTCACGAGGCGTTCCCAGAGTACGTGCCATTCTCCAATGGCTCGTTTGCTGTCTTGCATGGCTCGACCCAGGTTATCATCGTAGTCCGGCCGTTTACAGAAACCGAGTGCGTCGTCGAATGCATCGCGCATGTTGTGTCGGGTGCAACGATCAGCGAAGAGCTTATGCGTTTCCTCCTACGGAAGAATGCGGAGATCCACCTTGGGGGTTTTGGGCTGCTCTTCGATGATACAATCATCTTCTCCCACTCCATCACTGCCTCAAATATGGATCGCAACGAGCTTGTGACGACAATCATGAGCGTTGCGATTATCGCAGATCACTACGACGATGAAATCGTCGCACTGGCGGGCGGGCAGCGTGCTGCCGATGTCCTCGGCCAATAAACACATGAAGTAGAGGAGAAAAACTACTCGAGCGCGAGCCGAGCATAGATTAAACGCCCACGCACAACGCTGCGTCAAAGGCAGCAAGCAACCAACATCGAACGTATCCACGATGGCAGCACGCGTGATGGCACTAACGGCTGATGAATCGGCGCTCATTGAAGAGTTCCTCCATGGGGATCGGGAACGTGCAGCATCGCAATTTGTGCGTCGCTACCAACGTTTCGTCTATGGCATTGCACTGCGGTACCTCGACGGTGACCGTAGTGATGCCGACGACGTCGCGCAGGAAACCTTCATCCGAGCGTTTCAGGCATTGCACCGTTTCAAGGGCGATAGCTCACTCCAAACCTGGCTATACCGCATCACCGTGAACACGTGCATTTCCTTCCGCCGGAAGTGGAAAAAGTTCGTTCGTCTCGAGGACGTGCTCGAGAGCGTTGAGGATCTGCGCTCTTCGCTTCCGATGCCGGATCGGGAAGTAGAGGATGCTGACTTCCTTGAACGCTTCCACGGAATGCTCACTAAGCTGCCACCGAAACAGCGCGAGACGTTCTATCTCCGCTACGTCGAAGGTCTCAGTTACGAAGAGATCTCCACAATGCTTGGCGTAAGCGTCAGTGGCTTGAAGGCAAACTATTACCACGCCGTTCGCAAGCTTGCAGAAATGCTCGGTCGTCCCATTCCCAAAGGAGGCAAATGATGGAGATCGAAAGACTTCGCTCACTCCTGCCCGACTACGCTGCAGGAATGCTCAGCGACGAAGAGCGGTTCGCCGTCGAAAGGGCGCTCCACTCTTCACCCGAGCTCCAAGCAGAACTGGAAGCAATCCGCACACTCTTCGATGCATTTCCTCCGCAATCCATTCAGCGAGAACTCGATTGGCGGTCGCGAATGCTCAGCGTTCGCGTAGTCGAGCAGCTCCGCCGAGCAGGCAGTCGTCGGCGCGTTCGGTGGTACTGGTTCGCGGTGAGTATGGTATGCGTCGCCGCGATTGTTGTTGCGATTATTTTCCCTGAGCGCAATCACAGCCAACGGGAGTACCTACCCGTGACTCAACCAACGCCACGGCCATCCTCGGTGCAAACGGTTGAGGAATCGCTGGTGCAACGCTCTGACGCTCCAGCTCTCAAGCAAGTAGCCCCAACCCAGTCTGTTCGTGCAGCGTCTGGCATCCATCAGCAGCCAACGATCGATTCTGCACCTATTGATGCACTCGCGCTTGCTACCTTTCCCTACGATGCGATCGACTCCGAGTTTGTTGAACAATTTGCAGAGGTTTTTGGCGATGAAACGCTTGAGTAGCCTAACGGTTGCGATGTTTGCAGCAACCATGCTTGTTGCGCTGCCACCAGCACAACAACCCCCACAACGGAAACCCGCAGAGCGCTTGGCTCAGTTCAAGAAGCTCAAGCTGATCGAAACGCTCGATTTGGACGAAAAGACTGCGGAGAAATTCTTCGTGCGCTACAACGAAGGTCAGAAGAAAATTGACCAAGCCCGGCACGACCTCCGTACTGCCATTGGAGAGCTGGAGGCGGCAATCCGCGCGAATGTATCCGATGCAGAACTAAGCACGAAAACGCAGGCTGCGACGAAAGCACTCCAACAGCTCTCGACTGCAACACTGGAGCGGTTGGAATCTGTGCGCTCGCTCCTAAATCCGCAGCAATATGCAAAGCTTGTCGTCTTCGAGGTACGGTTCATCGAGGGATTGCAGCGCGCTCTGCTTGAGCGACAACGTCCCCCGCTACGGGAGCGCGATCGGCGGAGAGTTCCCCCACTGGAAGAACCAGACTAACCAAGGAGCGATGCAATCGAGGCACTCAGACAGTTTGTGAGTGCCCCGATTGCCATTGCACGCCAGCCAAGGCGAACGATATCATCACGCCGCTCAGGTGCGAGTGAGCCGATACCCCCAATCTGAATGGCAATCGAGCTGATGTTCGCAAACCCGCAGAGTGCGTACATCGCAATCATTGCCCCGCGCGGGCTGATGGTACCGGCTTGGATAAGCCCAGCTAAGTCGGTGTAGGCAACAAATTCGTTGGCGACGATCTTCGTTCCCAGCAGCTGCGCGACGGCGTGGGCATCCTGCGCCGGTACACCGAGTGCATATGCCAACGGCAGGAAGATCCAGCCGAGAAGCTCTCGGAGCGATGCCGGCATCCATGAGAGCCAAGAGTGCAGCCACGCAAAGCCTGCGTCGAGCAGCGCCATGATTGCGATAAACGCAAGTAGCATTGCAAGGACATTGAGCGCAAGCATCAGTCCATCGCGCGCACCGCTCGTAGCTGCATCCAGGAGCGATTGCGTCGTGCGCCGAGTGCGATAGGATTCGATCGGACGTTCTGTGCCACTTGGTGGAATTGCCAGCTTCGCCAGCATCAGACCTCCTGGTGCAGAAAGCAGCGAGGCGGTGATCAGTGCCTGGGCGGACATTCCAAGCTGGACGTACGCGCCCAGGACTGAACCGGCAATGGTCGCAAATCCGCCGACCATGATGGCGTGCAGTTCAGAGATGCTCGCTGTCGATAGGTAATGCCGAATCAGGATAGGTGCTTCTGTCTGCCCGAGAAAAATATTCGCCGCAGCCGAGAGCGACTCAGGACCGGAGGTTCCCATCGTCCGTGCCATCACCCACGCAACGGCATAGACAATGCGCTGGATAATCCCCAGGTGGTAGAGCATGGCAATGACCGCTGAAAAGAAGATGATCGTCGGTGCGATCACGAGCGCTACCTGCATTCCGAATGTGTGACGGTACTCTGGCTTGACCAGATTGCCGAAGAGAAACTCCGAACCGCGGGTGGCAAAGGAGAGAAATCCTGTGACGGCACGCCCGACATGTTCGAAAAGTGCAACGCCACTTGGACTTTTCAAGAGCCAGATGCCAAGCGCAAGTTGAATCCCCAATCCCCACAAGAGCACACGCCACGGGAATGGCGAGCGCCGCTGTGCAAGCAACCGTGCCCCAACGATGCACAGAACAATGCCGGCGAGTGCCTCCCAGTGCATCCCTGCTTACTCGACGGTCACCGACTTTGCCAGGTTGCGCGGTTTATCCACGTCGCAGCCACGCGCAACTGCGATGTAGTACGCCAACAGTTGAAGTGGAATCACTGCCAGGATCGGTGTCAGCAGCGGATGTGTCGGCGGCACGTAGATAACGTGGTCTGCCAGTGCCGGCAGTCGGTCGTCCCCTTCCGTGGCGATGGCGATGATCCGTCCGCGGCGTGCCCGTACTTCCTGGATGTTGGAGACGATTTTGTCGTAGATGTCGTCGCGTGTCGCGATGAAGACGACGGGCATGTTTGCATCAATGAGCGCGATCGGACCGTGCTTCATTTCGGCAGCAGGGTACCCTTCGGCGTGGATGTAGGAAATTTCCTTGAGCTTGAGTGCGCCTTCGAGCGCGACGGGGAAGTTTACACCACGCCCCAAGTAGAGGAAGTTTGTCGCATCGGCGTACTCTACGGCAATACGTTCGATATCGGCAGCTGCCTCTAAAATTTTTGTGATGTGGGTAGGAATTGCGTCGAGTTCCCGTGCGAGGTGTTGTCCTTCGCTGGCAGATAGGTCACGCTGCCGTCCAAGGTAGAGTCCCAGGAGCGCAAGCACCGCCAATTGCGAAGTGAACGCTTTTGTCGAGGCAACACCCACCTCAGGGCCAGCGTGAAGGTAAACGCCTGCATCGGTTTCCCGTGCGATCGTCGAACCAACAACATTGACGATGCCAAGGATCGTCGCACCTTTGAGCTTTGCTTCACGGAGGGCTGCGAGTGTGTCAATAGTTTCGCCGGATTGCGAAATGCCAATAACAATGTCGTCTGGGTAGATGATCGGGTTGCGGTAACGCAATTCGGATGCATATTCGACTTCGACTGGAAGGCGCGCCAACTGCTCGATGATGTACTCGCCGACGAGCGCCGAGTGCCATGAAGTGCCGCAGCCGGTCAGGATAATCCGGCGTGCGGAGCGCAGCTTATCGGCAACGCTTGCCAGACCGCCAAGCTTGGCATTCCCTTCCGCCAGCAGAAGGCGCCCTCGGATCGAATCGCGGAACGTTCCCGGTTGCTCGAAGATTTCCTTGAGCATAAAGTGTGGGAAATTCCCGCGCTGGATTTGCTCAAGCTCGAAATCCAGCTCGTGGATCTCCGGCGCGATGTATTCGTCGCTGATCGTTTTCGTTACGTACCCATTCCGCCGAAGGATCGCCATTTCGTCGTCGCGGAGATAGACCACTCGTCGCGTGTGTGCGACGATTGCCGAAGCGTCCGAGGCGACGATGTACTCGTCGTCTCCGATGCCAAGCACAATCGGAGACCCACGCCGCGCGGCGATCAAGCAATCGGGATCGTTGCTGGAGATGATCGCCAGTCCGAACGTCCCTTCGACTTCTTGCAGAGCAGTACGCACGGCAAGTTCGAAGTCGCCGAGCTCGTCGTAGAGCATCCCAATGAAGACGGCGAGCACCTCAGTATCAGTCTCGGAACGAAAGCTATAGCCAAGGCGCTCCAGCTTGGTTTTCAGGATGGCGTAGTTCTCGATAATGCCATTGTGAATGAGGACAATCCGACTGGAGGCATCGCTGTGGGGGTGTGCGTTGGTATCTGTTGGCTCACCGTGCGTCGCCCAACGTGTGTGGCCAATTCCGAGAGTTCCCGGCATGGGGAGGTGCTCGACCTCAGCAGCAAGCGATGCGACTTTCCCCGCGCGCTTGGCGATGCGGATTCGGCTGCCGTCGCAGATTGCAATGCCCGCGGAATCGTAGCCGCGGTACTCCAGGTTGCGGAGCCCTTCGAGTACGATCGGCAACGCCGGCCGATGTCCGATGTAACCAATGATGCCACACATAGAAACGCCGTTGATAGTTCGATGCCAAAAATAGGACGCTCTCGAGCGATGCATCCGGTGCACTTCGGTGCATTTGAATGCTCACGAGAGGGTGTTACTGAAACACCGGTGTGCTCCGCTTTTCGATCTTCAGATCCCGGAGCACGCTCGCAATAGGATTGAGCACCAGATAAAAGCCGCTGTTGATGCCGACTGGGTACCAGACGAAACTGAGCGCCCAGCAGTGAAGCTGCTTCGTGATGCGAACATTGATGCCGCTGAGCGCTCGACGCAATGCATCGTATGCAAAACCACCCGCGATATTCCACGTCCGCGTCAGCTGCAGAGAGCCTGCAACCGAGAGATTGAATTGTTCGGTTGCAGGTTGCGCTGCAAAAGGTCGCGTGTATGAATACGACGCGTTGAGCGTCAGCTCCCAGGGAAATGCTGGACGCGACCATCCTGGTGAATGCTGTCCCCACAGGTCTGGCTCTTCTTGCTCAGCTTCCAACCGTGCTCGAAAACGCTCGCCGAGCTGTTCCGCGGTGGTGTCTTGCGCACGTGTGGCTGGTCGAGGAGAAGATGCTGCGGGTACGATCCCGCTTTGATTGAAGGAAGTCGAAAAGTTCAGAGAAAACGACGTAACGCGAATTGCACCAGCGAGCCCAAGCCGCTCAGCGCGGAACCGTGAAATCTGCCGATAACCGATGATGTTGCCGGCGTTGTCGAACGTTGGGGCTTCATCGTAGAGTGTCGTCCGCATCGAGGAGGAAAGCGAAAGATTTGCAACCGTCGGAAAGCGAAATGTCCAGGTTTGGTCGCTCAAACGGAATGAGTCGGCAACGAAGTTGTACGAACCACTCACGGTGAAACGAAACAGATCCACCTTCCGCGATGCAGAATCGCCAAAGAGTTTTCCGTCGAGTGCATTGTCAATGGAATAGTCGAGTGCCAGTGCTCGTCCGCGAGGGGCAATACCGCCTCCATCGAGTGCGAAGCGGGAATACTGCACCGTTTGCGCGGGTCGAAGCGAGTCGGCAGGCACAGTGTACCAATCGTAGAATCCGTAGCGCGGTGCAGAGAGATCTGGCGTCACCCGCAGGGAGAGCGTCGGGATGATCGTATGGCGGATGGCAACGTCCTTTGCCAAGAACAGTGGAGAGCCGTAGAGTGTCGTCCGTACCGAAATTCCAGCGCTAACG
Organism: Chlorobiota bacterium; assembly: GCA_003695605.1. Lineage (GTDB taxonomy): Bacteria > Bacteroidota > Ignavibacteria > Kapaibacteriales > NICIL-2 > NICIL-2. The sequence continues at coordinate 651 of RFIK01000164.1, read as the reverse complement.
GCGTATTCGTTGAAGATGCCGTACTCGATTTGGTCAACAGTTCTGCCCAACTGCGTGCTCCACGATCGCGTGATGCGGCGGAAGTATGTGTTGGCGCGAAGACTGATGCTCGGCGTGATGGCAAAGTATCCAAGGCGCGGATTCACTGTCAGGCTGGGCGAATGCTGAATGACACCGCTCCAGCGCGTGGTATCGTATGGCGCAGGTAGGGTGCCAACGTCGCGAGCAAGAAGTGCTGTGCCCGTGCCCGAGTAGCTGAGCGTCAGCGTCGAGAGCCAATTCGAGCTGGGCAGCATTCCACGTAGCGGCATCGTTGAGGGAACCGTCAACGAAAGTGTCGCACGATTGTCGTTCGCGCTCGAGGTAAGGCTCTGGTTGCGCAGGTAGTTGAGCGAAACGCCACTGCCACTTTCGAACGTATGCGAAATCCCTGCGCTCGAGGTGATGTTTCCCAAGATGCGCTGGCTAAGCGCATACTGGGTCGAAGCGATGTACCCCTGCGAGAGGAAATCCAGGTTTGCGGCAAATGAGGTTGTTGGCCCAAGCGTCTGTTGATGCGTCAGGCGTACTCGATACTGCTGGGAGTATGGTTCGATCGTGCTCAGTCGCACGTTGGCAAACGAGAGCGCAAGTTGCCCACTGAGTACGTAT
>RFIK01000163.1 GCA_003695605.1 Chlorobiota bacterium | reverse complement strand
GCTTTCAGTCTTGAGACAGGTATATTCCTCGACAGCACTGTTGGGGCGTTGAACGAAAAGATCGGGCAGCGGTATGGTCTTGGTCTTGCATTCCATGATCCATGGCATATGAGCTGCGACCAGCAGACGGACATTTGTGCATGGGTGCAATGGCTCTCGGATGCTATCGAAGTGAGCGATGGCCGTAGGATACCACTCCGCCATTATTGGAATGCTTCCATGCTCGATACAACGAGCGCTAAACGGAGGAGTGCAGTTCCCAAAGCACGGGAAGTGCAGTACTTCCTCGATTCCGCAGGCGCAAAGGTCAATAGGGTATTGCTCACACCATCGAGTGTCTATGTGTTGTGGAAAGTTAAGGAAGTTGGATTCGCCTTGAATGACCAGGAACATGGCTTTTACGTCCTTCAGGAGTACGACCGTACTGCTGGTACATTCAAGGGTCAGTGGCAACTTCCGGCTCGGTACAATGGTCAGCAACTCCTCGATGTAGCATATGATGCAACGCGAAACAGCATTGCTGGCCTTTACCAAGGTGCATGGAAGACCACACTTGCTTACTTTGACTTACCATAGTTTCAACAACAAATTCTTGAGGTAACTATGAACGTGCGATTGCTCCTCTTCCTTGCGATGAGTGCAGGAATAGTTGTTACGTGCCACGCCCAACAGAACACTCGGTGGGAAGCAATGGGTAACGGCCTTTATTCACCGCTGCCGTACATCTACGCTGTAACTGCCGTAGGCAGCGATGTTTTCGTCGGTGGCATCATCACCCGTGCAGGGAATCTGGCGGTCAACAACATTGCACGATGGAATTGGCAAGACCGGAACTGGTACGCGCTTGGTGCTGGTGCAAATTCAAACGTGTTTGCCATAGCACCGTTGGTGAGTGGAACTGATACTCTGCTCGTAGTGGGAGGGTCCTTCGATAGGGTGGGAACTATCCCATGCGAAGGCGTAGCTACCTGGAATCAGAAAACACAGCAATGGGACTGCCTTGCCTCGTCGCTTGTCGGTGGGTCGGCTAAACGTATCGCCAGCTTCTACCAGGATGGGGATCAACTCTATGTTTGCGGCGCATTCGATAGCATTGGAGGAATCCCCGCAAGCTGTTTAGCACGCTATGATGTCCGAACCAGGCAATGGCAGACACTCGGGCAATTCGAACAGCGGGACGATCCAAACTTTGGTCCGCCGCTAGTTCAACAAGTCGTGCGTATCGGGACATCGCTCTACGCTATCGGTGCATTCACCCATGTGGACTCGATTCGTTCCGTCTGCATCGCTCGGTACGATTTGACTACAGGGAAGTGGGGGAGCATCCCCAACTCGAACTTCATCGTGGATGGCTTCAATGGCGTTTTGCCGAATGCAGTCGTCGCCGTTGGGGATTCGCTCATCATCGGAGGGAACTTCGGCACGTTCGGAGATCTGCAAGCGCGCGCACTGTTGGTCTATGACACACGAACGCAGCAGTGGAGCGAGTTCGCCGGTGGTGTCTGGCGGGATACAAGTACTTCCTCGGTCAAGTACTATGCTGTTTTTGCTCTCGCGTATGGCGACGGCCATCTCTATGTCGGTGGGAGCTTCGAGCAAGCCGGTGGCATCCCAGCATCGAATATCGCACACTATGATTTCTCAACAAAGCAGTGGGAACCACTGGAATCGGGGACCAATGGTCGTGTGCTCTCGCTTGCATTGACACCGGACCGACTCTACGTCGGCGGGGGCTTCCTCACTGCCGGGAACACCAGAGTCAATTACATCGCAGCGTGGATGCGCGATACGACGGTCTCTACAATTGACGAACCGAATGTGGAGCTGCCTTGGCGTATTACACCAGGCTCATTGCACTATCGGACGCATGTTGCTGGCCCTGTGCAGTTGGCACTGTACGATCTCAGAGGGAGGCTCGTAACCATGCTCAAACGTGCATGGCAGGAGGCTGGTGACTATGTCATCGAGCTGCCATCGCTCATTCCAGGCGTATATCTTCTCCACCTTCGTGACGCGGAACGCAGCTTCTGTCGGCCAGTCATCATCGAGCCATAAATCAATAAAGTTTGGGACTTGTCAGAGTTGGTGTCCGCTGGCGATAGGCTCATCGCGATTTCACGTGCATGAGGACCATGCCTTTTTGAGTTCGTGGGCCAAAAAGGGCATACTGGGCGTTCTGCAGTAACTTTGCGAACTATTCAATCTTCATCATTCTTCCACCAAACAATGAGCATCCTCTGCAATCGCCAAACGAAACTGTTGGTGCAAGGTATTACCGGGTCGGAAGGTACCTTCCATACCACGCAAATGATCGCCTACGGTACGAACGTCGTCGGTGGCGTCACACCAGGGAAAGGTGGCACTCGCTACAGCGGCAAAAACAGCGACCGCTTCGACTACGACGTCCCGGTCTTCAACACAGTCCGCGAAGCAGTTGCAGCGACAAAAGCCGATGCGACGTGCATTTTTGTCCCCGCACCGATGGCAGCCGACGCAATTCTCGAAGCGATCGAGGCGGAAGTTCCTCTCATCGTCGCCATCACCGAAGGCATTCCCGTTCGCGATATGCGCACAGTCTGGGCTGCGCTACGCGGCTCTCGCTCACGGCTAGTGGGTCCGAACTGCCCGGGATTGCTCACTCCGGGTGAATGCAAGATCGGGATTATGCCAGGATTCATCGCCACGCCTGGCCCGGTCGGGATCATTTCTCGTTCGGGTACGCTGACCTACGAAGCCGTCTGGCAACTGACGACGCTCGGCATCGGGCAGAGCACGTGCCTCGGTATTGGCGGCGATCCGATTGTCGGAACGCGCTTTGTGGATGCGCTCGAACTCTTCAATGCTGATCCGCAGACGGAGGCGATCGTGCTGATCGGTGAGATCGGCGGCACCGCCGAAGAAGAAGCAGCCGAGTACATTGCAGCGCATGTCCGCAAGCCTGTTGTAGCCTACATTGCCGGGCGTACCGCGCCACCGGGGCGCCGCATGGGACACGCCGGTGCAATCATTAGCGGTGGAAAGGGTACTGCCGACGCCAAATTCGCTGCGCTCCGCAGCGCAGGAGTGCATGTGGTTGAATCTCCCGCTCATATCGGACGTGCTGTTGCTGACGTCATGGGCGTTTTGCCGAAAAAGCCAAGCGCACCGAAGAAAGCAGCAACAAAATCGGTTTCCAAAACATCCGCCAAAAAAACTACCTCTCGAAAGTCCAACAAACCCAAGTCCTGATTCAATGGCAGAACGCACATTAGCGATCATCAAGCCCGACGCCGTCAGTGCTGGGGTCGCAGGAGAAATTATTGCGCAGATCCAACGCGCAGGTTTTCGAATCGTTGGGATGAAGCTTGTCCGTTTATCGCCGGAACAAGCTGGCACTTTTTATGCCGTCCACCGCGAGCGTCCGTTCTATGCAGAGCTGGTGCGCTTTATGAGCAGTGGGCCAGTAATTCCGATGGTGCTCGAAAAAGACAACGCTGTCGCCGATTTCCGAACGCTCATCGGTGCGACCGATCCTGCAGAAGCTGCCGAAGGCACCATCCGTAAGCGCTTTGCCCGCTCCAAAGGCGAAAACGCGATCCACGGCTCCGACTCACCCGAAAATGCACGCACCGAGATCGCCTTCTTCTTTGCTGAATCTGAATTGGTCGGTTGATGGAGAGTTTCCCGCTCCGCCGCATCTCGACTGTACAACTTGCTCGAAATCCGTACTGGGAGTACTGGCTCGATACCTACTCCCTGCGCGACGGGAGAGAGCAGCCGTACTACTTTGTGCACACGCGCGGATCGGTTATGATTATCCCCATCACCGAAGATGGAAGTCTCGTGATGGTGCGCCAGTTTCGCTATCTCTGGCAACGGGAAAGCATCGAGTTCCCAGGTGGCGGTATCCCAGAGGGCGCTACCCCTGAGCAGCAGGCGCATCGCGAGTTGCAAGAAGAAGCTGGCTATGCTGCAGGAATCCTCGAGCGCATCGGCGAATACAACCCGATGAACGGCGTTACCGATGAACGGTGCCATGTCTACGTTGCGCGTCAGTTGCACCCAGTTGCAAAAGCCGATGACCCCGTCGAGGAAACCGCACCGCTGCTGGTGACAACCGAAGAGCTGGTTGCCCGCATCGCCGATGGTACGATTTGGGACGGCATGACGCTGGCAGCATGGGCGTTGTTTTCTGCGCAGCGCGAGCGATGAACGCTCCAGCCGCATATTTGCACCCAGTTGAATGTACGCACCCAGTCTGATGATACGTCGGATTGCGCTGGTTGCTCTGCTTGCGATTGCCGTTGCGCATGCTCAAGAAGGCGTACGCGGTGAGCAAACGCCAGCACCAGAAAAACCGAAGGAAACAGTTGCGCTCTACCTCCGCTTCCCCGTCGGACGACTCTTCGACTACGTCTACACCGATACGACCGCCGTCCACCGCATCTACAGCGATAGCTCAACGCTCGAGTACACGCGCACAGTGACCTACTACATTTCGCTCGAAGCAATCGAAGGTCCACGCGATGGACTAACGAGCGTTCAAGTGACGATTGACTCACTCGAGTACAGTTTCTCGAGCGGCGGCAACACTTTGAGCTACAAACCGCGCGGACAGATGCCACTGCAGTTCCCCGATTTCGTTGCTGCAGTTGTACCGCTCAATCGCCAGTACGTGCTCTACTACTCGCCCTACTGGGACGCTGCAAAAGTGGAAGGGGAAATGCTCGACTGGCTGCGCAATTATATCGCGGAAAATTCTGACCAAGTATCGTCGTTTGACTCACTCCAGCGATTTATCTGGCTGCGAAATATCAGTGTGCCTGTACTAGCTCACTATGCCGACCCACAGAAAGGGGCACTGCCCAGCGGCCGCGTAGCACTCGACTCGGTCTGGCAAAAGCCGTTTGCGCTCCTTGCCGATGGTATCGAGTTCCGCGATCCTCGCGCCCGCACGCGCATTATCGAACGTCGCGGGCCAATATTCGAACTTGAAACTCGAGCTGATAGTTTGGAACCAACACGCGAGAAACTCAAGCTCTACAACATCCAACGCTTCGTGGAAGTCATCGGTGGCAGTGGGAGCGCTCGCCATACCGTCGAGTTGCACAAAGCAGGATTTATTGAATCAGCTCGAACGGAGCTTGAGGCAGATGCACTCTGCAAAACGGGCAATGAGATTTTCCGCCAACACATCCGCTCTCGCTACCGTTGGACTCTGCGAGGGCAGTACGACTATTGATGGGTAGATCAATGCACCGTATAATAGCCGCTGCGCTCCTGGTAGTCATCGTGGGGTGCAGCACCAATGAGCAAAAACCCACTGAGCTGCGCGATACTACGATCGCTGAACGTGGGGGAGCAGTTGCCGAGCCACTCGTCGTTACTGACTCGCTTCGCATGCGGTATCACCCCACAAGTGGAATCGAGCTGCATTGTGTGCTCGAGCAGAATGAAACGCTCGACCAAGACTCTCTGCATGTTCGCGCGCAGACCGCATGGTATTTCACACAAGCAATAGAGCACCGCGAGCCGAGTGGACGCATTCACATGCGAATGCGGTACGATTCGATTCGTTTGGAGCAGCGCTACTGGCACGGCGATTCTGCAGCACTGCAAGTTGTTCGGTACAACTCTGCTCGGCAAGCTGATCGCCAGGATGAACGCTTCGATATGCTGACAGCGACGATTGGGAAAGACATTCGCGCGGTGATCTCTTCAACTGGTGCTATCGAGAAGATCATCGGCACGGGTGAGATTCTCCGCGCGCTCATGGGTGCACGCGCAGATTCACTGACGCACGATCAGCGCAATCGGCTGGAGCGTCAGCTCGAAGCGGAACTCTACGCACAAGTGTTAGCGCAACAATTTCTCCTCCTTCCGGAGTCATCGCTCGATTCCTCGCGCACGTGGTCGCGATCCATTCCACAACAGATTCCGCCGCTATTTCTTGCTATCGCGAAAGCAACGTACCGTATCGATAGTCTCGAACGGAGGCAGGGTGATTCGCTCCTGCTGATTTCTGCAGTGCTCGATGGCAAGATTCAGCTTGTCCCTGATGTCGAAAAACAAGCCGTTGCTCTCCGCACGGGGAACGTGCGAGGCACGGCACATGGGGCTCTCTCAACTCGCTACGGTCTCATGGCGTGGCGCAACAACACCGTTGAGTACGCTATCGCTGCCGAGGTTCACCAGCGGGATGGCAGTCGAGATCTGCTCCGGCAGTATCGGCGCTCGGAATCGAAGTTCCGCGTGCAGTACGTCCTGATGCGGCAGCAGTAGAGCCTCAGGCGTGCCCCGTCCTCGCGGAGCAAGTGTATATTTGCGCTGCAGCAGCCATTGCCATCGCACTACCGTCGCATTCCTCGTTTCTTGATGAGCGTACGCTCT
>RFIK01000162.1 GCA_003695605.1 Chlorobiota bacterium | reverse complement strand
GTCGTCGCTGGCTACGGCGATGGCGGGAAAGGCTCTGCTGCATCGCTCCGCGGTGCGGGCGCACGTGTGATTGTCACCGAAATTGATCCCATCTGCGCGTTGCAGGCTGTCATGGACGGGTACGAAGTGCGCCGCATGCGTGATGCAGTTCCCGAGGCCGACATCGTTATCACTGCAACAGGCAATTGTGACGTCGTCACTGGGGAGATTTTCAAGCTGATGAAGGATAAAACCATCGTGGGCAACATCGGGCACTTCGACAACGAAATTGACATGGAGTGGCTCAATCGCAACTATGGGCATACGCGGGTCCAGATCAAGCCACTTGTCGATCTCTACAACGTCGATGGCAAGGAAATCATCGTGCTCGCCGAGGGTCGGCTGATGAACCTCGGATGCGCGACGGGTCATCCATCGTTTGTCATGTCGGCATCGTTCACCAATCAGACGCTTGCGCAGATGGAGCTGTGGCAGCATGGTGAGCGCTATGAACCAGGAGTGTACACGCTGCCGAAGCATTTGGATGAAGAGGTGGCGCGGTTGCACCTTGCCAAGCTCGGTGCGCAATTGGACGTGCTGACCCCGAAGCAAGCTGAATACATTGGTGTTCCGATCGAAGGCCCCTACAAGCCGGAGTACTATCGGTACTGATTGTGTTTACATTGCTGTGTATAACTACAGGCCATCACCAATGCCAGGTCGTCGTCGCGCGTATCAAAGCGGGAGCAGTCTCGAACAACGTGTTGTCGAGTTAGCCACTAAACTTGGACTTTCGACAAAGAAGCAGGTGCGAGCGGGCCATCGCTTGTGGGGAAAAGGCCGGAGAATAGATGTCGTGATTTATGACAGGCAGAGCGGAAGGTCCCTCGGTGTCGAATGCAAAGCTCAGGATAAGCCTGGCACTGCTGAAGAAAAACTCCCCGCCACGATCCAAGATATTCAATCCTGGCCTATACCTGGTATTGTGGTCTTGGACGGCAAAGGTTTTTCAAACGAGATCAAAGCTTTCATGTTCTCAACCGGAAAAGCGGTGCTATTTGACGAGCTGGAGGATTGGTTACGACTATACTTCGGACTTCATGATGACAAGAACTATTGAACGTACTGGGTACCCACGCCCATTTCTCAAATGGGCAGGAGGTAAAACTCAGATCGCTGACCAGATAATTCGGCATCGCCCCAAAAACTTTCAAACATACCACGAACCATTTGTCGGAAGTGGTGCAGTTTTCTTTACACTTTTTCGCCGGGGGCTTATTCGTCGAGCGACGCTCTCCGATACGAATTGGGAGCTAATCGAAACATACCGTGCACTGCGAGACTGCCCCCTAGAAGTTATGAAGCTATTGGCTGAATTTCCCTACTCACGGGACTTCTATTACACCTTACGCGAGAAGGATCCTCATGAGCTTAGCCTCGCTGAGCGCGCAGCTCGGATGATATACCTCAACAAGACTGGATACAACGGTTTATACCGAGTAAATCGCCAAGGAAAATTCAATGTTCCGTTTGGTCGGTATCAGAATCCAGCGTACTACGATCCCGACAATCTACGTGCTGTTGCAGCTGCACTCGCTAACGTTGAACTGCGATGTGATAGCTTTGAATCAATCAAACGCCACGCAGTGGAAAACGATTGGGTGTACTTTGATCCTCCCTATGTTCCTCTTTCAGCGACAGCAAATTTTACTTCATATCAGCCCGGCGGTTTTCGCTTATCTGACCAAGAGAGGCTGCGTGATTTGTACCTTGAGCTTACATCCAAAGGTGTGTTTGCGACACTCTCAAACTCCGATACCCCTGTCGTTCACAATCTATACTCTTCCTCTGGACTCAGAATTATCCGTCTCCAAGCCCGTCGAGCGATTAGCTGTGATCCATCGAAGCGGAAACCAATTACTGAGGTAATCGTGCTAAACTATTCTCCGCAAATTGAGCAAAACAATCAGCTGGTTGATACTGCACCCTTATGTCTTCCGCTACTTCCTCCGGAATAGCAACGAAATCGGAACTCCCTCGAATGGGAAAAGCTCGCGGAGTGTGCGCTCGATGAATCGCTTGTAGTGATCGGGGATCGAATCAGGAAAGTTTGTGAAAAACACAAATAACGGCGGCGCAACACCGCTCTGGGTAACGTAATTGATGCGTACGTCACGGCCGCGGACTGCCGGCGGCGGAGTTCGCGCAAGGATAGGAAGGACACGCTCGTTCAGCTGCGCTGTCGGCACTCGCTGCACTCGGCGCTCTTGAATCTGCTCAGCTTTTTCGATGAGTGTTACAAGGCGCTGTTTCGTCACTGCGGAAGTAAACACAATCGGCACAAAGTCTGCCGTCGGTAGCTCGTTGCGAATGCGTTCGATAAAACGGTCAGCGGTTTTGGAGTCTTTTTCGACCAAATCCCACTTGTTGACAGCGATCAGTATCCCCTTGCGCGCTGCGATGACATCGGCAATGATCTGCTTGTCCTGATGCTCTACACCACAAGTCGCATCGAGCACGACAATGGCAACATCGCAACGCTCGATGGCGCGCTGCGTCCGAATCACACTGTAGAGCTCAACCAACTCAGCAATACTGCTCCGCCGCCGCAGACCCGCCGTATCAACGAGCACGACGTTCCGGCCGTGGAACCGAAGGACGCTATCAACTGAATCACGCGTCGTGCCCGCAATCGGTGTGACCACCATTCGCTCCTGCCCCAGCAGCGCATTGACGATCGAGGATTTCCCCACGTTCGGTCGGCCAACGATTGCGATTTTGACTACGGTGTCTTCTTCCACTGCTGGTGCTGGCTCGAGATAGCTGACAATTGCATCGAGCAGATCCCCCGTCTGGCGTCCACTCATCGCTGAGATACCGAAGACACGCTCAAATCCCAAGCGATAGGCTTCGGCAACGTTGGCATCATGCTGGGGATGATCGCACTTGTTGACAGCAACGATAACAGGCTTGCCCGCAGCACGCAAAAGCTCAGCCACTCGGTGGTCAAGCGCAGTCACGCCAACGCTGCCATCGAGCACGAACACAATTACATCAGCTTCTGCAATGGCAATCTGTGCTTGGTCAGTGATGGCACGATCAAACAGCTCCTGGCTCTCAGGAACGATTCCTCCGGTATCGACCAAATGGAAATGCACCCCGTTCCATTCAGCGCGACCGTAGAGGCGATCGCGCGTCACACCCGGCGTTTCCTCGACGATTGCTTCACGTCGCTCGAGGATACGGTTGAAGAGCGTGGACTTGCCCACATTGGGTCGCCCCACGATTGCAACAGTGTTCATCGTTGGAACGCTCGGAGCGTTTCGAGAACTTGCTCGACATGCCCATCAACCTTGACCTTCGGGAAGATCGCAGCAATGCGTCCATCGGGTGCAATGATGAACGTTGTTCGTTCGATACCCCAAGAAGTCCGACCGTAGAGCGTTTTTTCTTTCCAAACGCCGTACGCTTGAGCAATCTGATGGTCCTCGTCCGCAACCAACCGAAAAGGAAGGTTGTACTTGTCAGCAAAGTTGCGGTGCGACCGTACCGAATCCGGGCTAACGCCGATGACGACCGCGCCCACGCTCGTTACCTCCTCCATCGCATCACGGAACGCGCATGCCTCGCGAGTACAGCCGCTCGTGTTGTCTTTAGGGTAAAAGTAAAGCACAACCCACTTGCCGCGATAATCTGCAAGTGAGATCGCACGCCCGTCTTGGTCAAATGCAGTAAATTCGGGCGCCATTTGACCGACTGTTAGTACCATGGCTGCTCGTCTGTGGTGGATCGTTGCAATTGTCGTGCTCCTCGGTAGCTGCAAGAGCTCACCCAATGAGCCAGCGCCTACGGACGAAGCATTTACCGTTCGCATTGTGACGACGATGCCGGGCAATACGGAAGGCTCACCAGGCGTTCTGTACTCGTTTCGTGCCGAGCATCCCCCCATCGAGGGCAGCTTCGACTACCTGTGGGATTTCGACACCACTCGAATTGTCAGCCGCACGCCGACAGTTGAGTTCAGCTATCCTGCCATGGGATGGTATGGCATCTCAGTCACGGTTCGGAAGGATGGGAACACCTTGGGAACTGGTTTTCTTCTGGTCAACATCCGCACTGCCCCTCCGGAAATTCCGATGGTGTTCATCCCACCAGGTACGTACCTGCGCGGCTCAACGCGTGGCAATTTCAACGAGCAACCGGTCATGCGCGTGCGAATTTCAACCCCGTTTCTTATGAGCGTGACTGAAATCACCCAGACGCAGTGGGAGCAAGTAATGGGGACAAGTCCTGCCTACCATCCTGGGCCATCCCTTCCGGTTGAGAGTATCTCGTGGATGGATGCTGTGGATTTCTGCAATCGGCTCTCGATTCGCTCGGGGTTGCAGCCCTGCTACCGCATTCGAGGGGATACCGTCGAGTGCGACTGGAGCGCCAACGGCTTTCGCCTCCCAACCGAAGCGGAGTGGGAATACGCCGCCCGTGCTGGCTCTACGACCGATGTTTACAGTGGACAGATCAGCAATCCGTACGCAGGTTGTCTTGCAAGCGACACCCTCGACCCCGCACTCGACCGCATCGCATGGTATTGCCTCAACTCCAACATGCTTCCACACCCAGTCGGGCAAAAGGAACCGAATGCATGGGGACTCTACGACATGATCGGCAACGTCGCTGAGTTCGTCTGGGATTGGGATAGCGGGCTCCCCTACCAATCGGGCGACACACTCGACCCCCGCGGCCCTTCTGGTGGCATGCTTCGTCGCACGCGTGGGGGCAACTACTTCACCGGTGCACGCGACAACCGCGCAGCATCACGTCTGGCATCCTTTGCACCGACACGTCCAGTCCTTGGAACAGGCATCCGCCTTGTCCGGAGGGCACAGTAATAGCCCACACACTCGCTACCAGGGCGAATCATTGGATGCATCGTCCTGCTTGGCACAATCCTTGCACAGGCTCGAATGAAGCCATCCTACGCATACAATGTGCTATGCCGACCCAGGCGAAGATCATTCTGTTTGAACCACCTGCTCGAATTCGCATCCTCCGCGACTACCATGCACGCGACGTTGAGCCACTGGCGCTGGAGGATTTCTCCGACGATACACCGCTAGAGGATCGTCCCGAAGAATCGCTGCCGGAGGGTTCGGAGTCGGTAGCACCACCGCAGCAAGAGCCACTGTTTACCATCGAGCAGGTGCAGCAAGAAGTGCAAACTGCCTACGATCGCGGTTTTGCAGAAGGGCAAGAAGTTGCAACCGCCGTGCTGGAAACCGAGCTCCGCGCACTGACCGAGCGTGTGCGAAGTCTCGACAGCGCAATCCTTGAGCTTCAGCGGCAATACGCTCAGGCGATCGAACGCACCGAGCACGTTGCGCTCGACCTTGCAGCGACAATCGCCCGAGCAATTCTCCGCATCGAGGCTGAGCGGAGCATTGAATGCGTCGTCGCACAAGCGCACGCTGCACTGGCGCAGTACCATGGGAAAGACGCCGTCACAATTCGGCTGCACCCAGCCGACTACAACGCGCTCGAGAAAGCAGGTAACCCACTTGTCAGTGCACACGATAGTCGTCCCATCACGTTCGTTGCTGATCCCGCAGTTGAACAGGGTGGGTGCATCCTCGAAACTGCGCTCGGCACGTTCGACGCGCAACTGGCAACGCAGCTCGAGCGCGCACGTTCAATCATCGCTGAGCACCTGCGCACACCACCACCATCACCAGACGAGCAGTCCAATGCTGTCTGAAATGATTCGCCTTTCGCCGACGGAACTCATCGAACATAGCGGGACGATCGCGAACGTCGTCGGACTAACGATCGAAAGCATTGGTCCACAAGCAGCAATCGGCGAAATCCTCCGCCTCTGCACGCCGAAGGGAGGGTACGTTGCTGAGTGTGAAGTCGTCGGCTTCCGCGAGAATCGCATCATCGCGATGGTGCTTGGCCACACGCACCGTTTGATGCCCGGGATGAAGCTTATTGCAACTGGACGGTCATTGGAGGTTGGGCTCAGTCCTGCTCTGTTAGGGCGCGTCCTCGATGGGCTGGGTCGGCCACTTGATGGTGATACTGCTCCAATTCGTGCTGCCGAACGTCGCTCGGTGTATGCAGACGCACCATCGCCACTGGAGCGGCAGCGTATTACGTCACCGCTCCAGACCGGCATCCGTGCCATTGATGGGTTCCTGACAATCGGAAAAGGCCAGCGTGTCGGCATCTTCGCCGGTTCCGGTGTAGGGAAGTCCACCTTGCTTGGGATGCTTGCGCGCCACACAAGCGCCGACATCAACGTCATCGCGCTCATTGGTGAGCGTGGCCGTGAAGTACGCGAATTCCTCGAAAAAGATCTCGGTGTTCAAGGGCTGGAGCGCTCTGTTGTTGTCTGCGCAACGAGTGATCAGCCAGCGCTCATTCGTATCAAGGCAGCGCTCGTAGCGACGACCATCGCTGAGTACTTCCGCGATCAGGGACTCGATGTTCTCTTGATGATGGATTCTGTTACACGATTGGCGATGGCGCAGCGCGAGGTTGGGCTTGCCGTCGGCGAACCACCGACGACGAAAGGGTACACGCCCTCGGTCTTTGCACTACTCCATAGTGTCATGGAACGTGCAGGTACGTCGAATGTTGGCACCATCACGGCGCTCTACACGGTCTTGGTCGAGGGTGACGATATGAACGAACCGATCGCTGATGCTGCACGGGGTATCTTAGATGGGCATTTTGTGCTCACACGCAAGCTTGCGCAGCAAGGGCATTACCCTGCACTCGATGTTTTGCAGAGCATCAGCCGACTCATGGATGACATCGTCTCTCCTGAGCATCGCCGCACGGCAACCACACTCAAGCAAGCATTAGCACTCTACGCCGAAGCCGAAGATCTCATCGCCGTCGGTGCCTATCAAACGGGAACGAATCCCCAGCTCGATCGTGCCATCGCAATGCGTCCAGCGCTGATGGATCTTCTGCGCCAACGGAACGATGACTTTACCCCGATGGAAAAAACACTCGAGATGATGCAACGTGTGGCATCACACTAACGTGTAACGGGAGTACTCATGCATCAGGGAAGCTGTTTGTGCTCCCGTACCGGTGAGATAGACTGCCTGGTACGACAGTAGCTCCTGGTTGCAGTAACTTATTTCTCCAGCTCGAGCTGGTAGCTTCCTTCTCCGATTCGCAATGAAACGGTTGATCCAATGGGAACACGCGCGCGGTTGGTCGCTGAGGATCGCCCCATGTTGACGAAGATTATTGCCATCTCTGCCCCATTGCCTTTGATCTTTTGTTCCGAGCGCTGCTGACCAGGGATGAATTCAAACGATACAACGCGGAGAATGCTCTCTTCGGGATAATCGCGTTGAAGTTGGGCGCGTTTGGCAAACCATTCTGCTGCGGTGAGCGGCATGAGTTGGTTATCAAGCTCGGGAGAGTTTGCAAACACCACATCAACCGGTACAGGCGCACCGAAGTTTGCATTCGCATCAGTTTGTACTGTCAAGTAAATGCTCGATGAACAGCTCACAAGCAAACAAAGGAACACACAAGCTACGCGCATAGGTCTTGCTCACAACGTTGCCGCAAATTTAGGGCGGGACGCGCCCGACTGTCCAGTGAGAAGCCGCCAACAGGGTGTTTAGCGTAGAACTGGGTTGAGAAGTCAGGTATTGTGAACTTAGGACGTGCACGCAAAGCTATGCTCTACATGTTTGGTACACAAATCAGGGAAACTGCGTATTGTGGAAAGGGCAAAACCTGCGATAAATTCGCCAATGGAAAGTTCACTACCGTACCATCGTGCACCAGTGAAGCACCAACTGGCACAGGAATTGAGCTGAGTAACGGTGCATGGAGGCTGCTCACCGGTAGCGAATGCTCCTGCTTCCGTTCTACCGACACCACGGATGTTCAATGGAACCGCACTCCCTGCCCCAATCGCCGTTACACTGGTACGACGGCATGCTTCTGCAGCCGGAGCACTTCCGCTATGGTTTCGCACGAAGTGATGCGTTGATCCACTACCGAGCGATGATGCTCCACCCATATGGGTGGGGCATTCGCCGTCTACGTTTCCACACACCAGCACTGAGCGCAGGAATCATCGAGATCGCATCGCTGGAGGCAATTTTCCCTGATGGAACAGTCGTTGTCTATAATGCAAGTTCTCCCGAAGCAGAGCCGTTGCAGTGAGATCTGCGTGCCGCTGCAGAGCAACTGCGCGATCGAGCAAGCCGCGTTTGGATAGCTATAGCTGCCGCTGGAGAAGAGGAGCTCCAAGCCGGCTACCGACGATTCCGGCTGACGGAGCAGACAGTGTTGACCTACGGTGAACAGGGGCATGAGCGCCTCGAACTGCTGGTTCTCACGCCACAGGTGCAGCTGGTCTTGGCGGATGCATTGCCCGCCCGATTGGTCGGCATTCACCTTGCAGAAGTTACATGGGAGCACGAAGGTCCTGCCTTGACATCGTACATCCCACCATGGCTCCAGGTCGAACGTGATTCGCCACTCGGAGAAGCGATCGGACACATCATCCAACGCCTCCGAGATAAAGCGCAGCACTTTGTTCAGCGGATCAACAACCCGCAGCCCGGTATAAGTGAGTTGGTAATTGACGAGTTCAAATTCTACGTTGCGTGCTTGACAAGCGAATTGCCGCTGCTCGAGACGCTACTGGCATCCAACCAGGCGCACCCATGGGTGCTGTTCAACGTGCTTGCGTTGATTGCCGGTCGCGTCGCTGCGCTTGGAGGTGAGCGTATTCCACCGCTCTTCCGTCCATATGTGCATACTGAGCTGCTTGCCAGCTTTGATCAACTTCGCCGCTACATTCTCCGTATGGTGACGGAAAGCGCCATCGAAACATACCTCCGCGTACCGTTCCGGTTGGAAGGGGGCATTTTCAAACTTGATCTCAAAGCAAGCTGGCGTGGCAGCACATGTATTCTGGCTGCGCATCCCAAGCCATCGGTGACGCAAAGCGACCTCCGCGGATGGATCGAAAGTGCACTTATTGGTACCGAAAGTCTCCAGCCGAGCTTGAGACTGCGCCGCGTTTTAGGCGCTCGCCGACAGGAGGTCGAACGAATTCCCGAGGTCGTGGTTGCTCGCGGCACGCTCCTCTACGAAATTATCCTCGATGATGAGTGCGCAATCTTTGATGAACAGCTTTGGGTCGAGAACCCTCTGCGGGAACGAAGTGACCATGCACCTGCAGAACTGAGTATGTACGTCAAAATTGAGGTGTGATCGTGCTCTCTCAGCACGGACAATCCTTGCTTGTTCAGTGGTTTCGCCAGGTTGTCACAACAACGCGCTCGCTGCTGACTACCGACAGCCCTGTAGTTCCACCCGAGTATCTCCATCGCCAATTAACCAGCCAATTCGAGCAATACGACCGGCAGGCGATGCATATCGGTGGCAGCTTTCTCGACGCCTATGGCGAGGCTCGCTATGCGATGATTGCAGTAGCCGATGAGTTGCTCATCACTACGTCGTGGAGCTATGCGCAGTGGTGGCAAGAGCATTTGATCGAAGAAGCTGTCCAGGGCACACATGTAGCCGGAGAGGATTTTTTTCGTCGTCTTGAGCGTATCCTAAGCGAGCGCCGTACCAGCGAGTACATCGAGGTTGCCAAGGTGTACCTCCTGGCACTGCTGCTCGGCTTTCAAGGAAAGTATCGTGGAAGCCAAGCAACTGCGACGATCGCCTCCTTTATTTCCAGGCTCTACGAATACATCTTCGACCGTCCCTATATTGCCGGTAGTCTGGCGAGACCACCCTCTGAAAATCTTTCGTTATTCTCTGCTGGAGAGATACCGTAC
>RFIK01000018.1 GCA_003695605.1 Chlorobiota bacterium | reverse complement strand
CCCTGCGCCGCAATGGAATGCGCACGTCGCGGTGAATCGTGGTAGGTGAACACGTGGACGTTATAGCCGAGCTCCGCAAGCGTTGCTGCTGCAGAGGCACCAGCCAGCCCCGTACCGACGACCAAGATTTTGAACTTCCGTTTGTTCGCTGGACTGACGAGCTTGAGCTCGTTTTTATGCCGCTGCCACTTTTCTTCGAGCGGGCCAGAGGGGATTTTTGGATCGAGGTTCATGGCATCATCAGACTAAGTGTGTTACGAAAGAGGCTCGAGAAGATGCGCCATCGCTGCAACGGGAATCGAGACGTAGCCAATCCAGAGCAGCACTGCTAGCACAATGCTTGCTTTACGGATTGGTTGAACGTAGCGCTGGTGATAAACACCCAACGTCTGAAGCGCACTCTGCGTTGCATGCACAAGGTGCAACGCCACGAATGTCACCGCCACAATGTAGAGCAGCGCAAGCCACCAAACTTGAAAACTCCGCACGACCATCGAGTACACATCGTGCACCGGCCCGCGCCCATCGAGGAAGTACGTTGCTGCGTAGTACTGCGGGTAGATTTTGCCCCACGTAAAGTGTGCCAGATGGAAGGCGACGTAACTGAAGATCAGTAACCCGGAAAGAAGCATCGTCCGCCCAGCAAACGTCGAGGCTTCCCAGCGCTGCTGCTGGTAATCAATTGGACGCGCATACTGCGAACGCCGACGAAGGCGAATCGTGTAGTACACGTGGAGTACTAAGCTTGCGAGCAGGATGATACGCGCTGTCCAGAGCAATGCTGCTACATCGCGCAAGCCAGCTGCATAGGCGTTGATTGCCTCCGGACCTCCATACACGAGCAGATTGCCACTCATGTGCCCGATGAGAAAGAGCACCATCACCAGCCCTGTCACAGCGACAATTGCCTTCTGCATCACTGTCGTTTGGAGAATCGGTGTAGCCATGTGGTCACGGTGGATCAGTTCAACCGCAGGAACAACGAGCTTTGTATGAAACGTTCCAAAATTACGGATGCTCAAAAACGGGGGTCTGTGCCTTATGTTCGCGACAAGTGTAATGGTTCACCTTCTGGAGTTTCGCATGATTCGACACACTTGTTCTTGCCTGCTCCTGGTTGGAGCACTTGCCGCCTATGGCCAAATTCCCCAGCGCACACTGCGTCCTGCCGAAGAACAACCCACACAGACAGTCTTGCAGCAATCGAGTGGCTACGCGATTTCCGTTGGTGCGTTTGTGGCAGCCAAAGCCGGCGTCAATACTACCGTTGCGAAAGGGAGGAAGACTGATCTCAACTTCAATCCTCTTCCGGACATCGGCGTTTCCATCTTCGCTCCATTCCAACCTGGTGCCAACATTGGTGCCGGGGTGGACATTGGCTACGCAACGTATTCGTTCGTCAACAAACCTGAAAGCGGTGTCACCGATGCTAATTCAATCGTTGAGCGTTATAGCTACGTCAACATTTTCCCCCACGTGAATCTAAGCGGTGTTGTGCTCGGTGTCAACTTCGGCTTTTCGCCGAGTGGTCGCGCTGACACCAAAAGTGGCAACCAAGTCACCGTTGTCACCGATAGTACCCGCGAACTGGGAAGTGAGCACCTTGGGACGCTTGTCGAGCTACGGCTTGGTGGGAACTTCCCGTTATGGGAACATCAAACGGGACATTTGAACCTCTACATCATGGCGGGGTACGCTGTCAGCGGACTCTACAGCGACTACCGAACCTACATTTACAGTCGCGATAACGACACAACTCAGAGTGCGGACAACAACCCGCGTCCCGCATCACTAGCGGTTGGGCTGGCCTACTATTTCCGCATTCCGATCAAGTAGCTGTTCGCGCCGCACGCCAACGCCACAGGTAATACACTGGCACACCTGCCAGGACAATGCCCAGTCCTGGGTAGGTATAGTTGGGTTTTTCTACCAGCAGTACGACACAGATAAACGCAGCAGCGAGAATGTAGAGCGCCGGCAGAACGGGATACCCCACTGCTTTGATCGGACGCTCAACGTGGGGACGCTGCCAGCGCAGGAGGAAAATCCCAGCGACGGTCAAGACGTAGAACACAAGCACAGCAAAGACGACGTAGTCGAGCAAATCCCCATAGCGGCCGGAAAGGCAGAGCACACTTGCCCAGAGCGCCTGCACCCAGAGTGCCGTCGCCGGAGCACCGAAGCGATTGAGCCGGCCGACCGACGCAAAGAAAAGCCCATCACGCGCCATCGCATAGTAGCATCGTGCTCCGGCGAGAATCATCCCATTGTCGCAGCCAAACGTCGAAATCATGATGAGCACAGCCATGAGCACCGCACCGATACCCGGGAACATCACTTCCGCTGCTGCTGCGCCCACACGGTCTGCTGCTGCGAATTGGATGCCCTGCTCCAACGGCGTTGTGCCATTCGGCACACCACGGACAGGCAACGTCACAATGTAGGCCACGTTTACCAGAAGATAGAGCACCGTCACGATCACCGTACCAAGCGTCAGTGCAAGTGGAATTGTTCGCTGTGGCCGAACGACCTCTCCTGCTGCAAAGGTAATGTTGTTCCAGCCGTCACTGGAAAACAGTGAGCCGACTTGCGCGACTGCTAACGCTACAAGTAGTCCGATACCGGAAAGTGCGGTTGTACTGACACTGCCATCGCTTCCAACTATACTGCGCGAGGCATCCCAAAACGTTGCCAAATTCTGCTCGATGGCAACGTGGTTATAACCAATCACCGCAAGTACGATGAGCGCTACCAGCGAGCCAATTTTCCCAAACGTGAACACATTCTGCACGAGCGTGCCAATCCGAATGCCACGTGTGTTGAGCCATGTCAGCGCAATGATCACGCCTATCGCGAGAATCTGTGCCATACTGACCGTGATCCCACCAACACGGAAAACGACATTGGTCTCGCTGAACGCTGGCAAGAGCACAGCAGTAAACTTTGCAAATGCAACCCCGACCGCTGCAATTGAGCCTGTTTGAATGACCAAAAAGAACGTCCATCCATACAGGAATGCGATGAGCGGATTGTACGCTTCCCGCAAGTACACGTACTGCCCCCCTGCTTGTGGGAACATCCCTGCCAGTTCACCGTAACTGAGCGCACCCGTGAGTGTGATTACCCCCGTGATGAGCCAGACAACGAGCAACCACCCCGCCGAACCTACGTTCCGCGCAATATCTGCACTGACAATGAAAATCCCAGAGCCAATCATGATGCCCGCGACGACCATCGTCGCATCGAGCAGCGTCACGGTACGACGAAATTCTGCACCTTCGGTTTTCTCGTGCATCGGCCCCTCCTACTGCACGTGGGCGAGTGCTGCTTTCCGAAGACGGCTGCGGTGCATGCTGTAGCGGAAGTAAATCGCAAGCCCAAGTGCCATCCACAGAACCAGACGAAGCCACGTATCCCACGGCAGGCTATACATCATCGCAACGCATGTGATGACCCCCATGATCGGGACAAAGGGCACCCACGGCGTACGGAATGCACGCGGCACTGTTGGTTGTGTGTAGCGGAGAATCAACACGCCAAGGCTGACTAAACTGAATGCGAACAGCGTCCCGATACTGGTCATCTCGCCGACGATGGTAATGGGCAGAAAACCTGCCAAACAACTCACAAATACTGCAAAGAGCGCATTCGACTTCCACGGCGTCCGAAAGCGTGGATGAATGTCCGAGAACACGCGCGGCAAGAGCCCATCTTTCGAGATTGAGTAGAACACGCGCGATTGCCCCAGGAGCATAACGAGCATCACGGAAGTATAGCCAGCGAGAATTGCGATGATGATCGCCTGCTGGAGCCAGATGTATGGCGTATGCGCAATCGCAAGCGCAGCAGGGGCTGCTTCATTGGCGAAGTTTTTGTAGTTCTCCAACCCCGTCAGCACGTGTGAAAAGAGAACGTAGAGCACCGTGCAGATCGCCAATGAGCCAATGATCCCGATCGGCATATCCTTCTGGGGATTGCGTGCTTCTTGCGCTGCTGTAGAGACAGCATCGAACCCGATAAACGCAAAGAAGACGATCGCAGCGCCCCTGAATATTCCGGACCACCCGAACTCACCAAACACGCCGGTGTTCGGTGGAATGTAGGGAACGTAGTTTTCTGGGTTGATGTATCCCCAGCCGAGCACGATGAACGTGATGATGACCGCAACTTTGAGCACAACGATGAATGCGTTGAACGTCGCTGATTCCCGCGTCCCTCGGATCAGCAGGAGCGAGATGATCGAAATCACCAGTACCGCCGGCAAATTGATAATGCCATGGACGATCGTCCCATCAGGCATGCTCTGGTGCTCGAAGGGAGACATCATCACTGTTGCAGGCAAATGAAGTCCGAAACTTTCGAGCAACTTCGAAAAGTAGCGTGACCAGCTCACCGCAACTGTCGCAGCCCCCACAGCGTACTCGAGCACCAAGTCCCAGCCGATAATCCACGCTATCAGTTCCCCCATCGTCGCGTATGCGTACGTGTAGGCACTCCCTGCGATTGGTATCATCGAAGCGAACTCTGCGTAACAGAGTGCTGCGAATGCACAGCCGATCGCAGCCAACCCGTAGGAGAGCGTTACAGCGGGTCCTGCATGGTGAGCAGCAGCAATTCCAGTGAGCGAAAACAGCCCAGCACCGATGATCGCACCAATTCCGAGCAGAACTAAATTGAATGCTCCGAGTGTGCGCTTGAGCGTGTGGGTTTCGCCGATGCCAGCAGCTTCAGCTTGAAGCTGCTCGATGGACTTCTTCACAAAAAGTAGGTTGGGCATAAACGCTCCGCTCCAAAGAGTGAAACATCATTTCTTCCGCCGTGATGCGCGTTGTGATTTTGCCGGTGTTGCTATCGCAAGGCATTCGTCGAGCGAAAGCTGCTCATAGTTGGCACCATCGGGAAGCCAGTAAATCTTTCTGCCAATTTGGAGGTATGGCTTTGTCTTTCCCTGCACGATCAGTGCCTTCGGATTTTCCTCAAACCGCCGAAGAATGCGGTGCTCCTGCTGCTGACGTTTCTCCTCGAGCAAGCGCAGCGCTTGTTCGAGTGTTATCGTTTCGATTTGATCGGGCGTGATAGAAACAAACTCATCGCCAATGCGCACATAAGGTCCATACCGCCCGACCCCAACACTAACTGATTTGCCATCGAGCGTCGTACCGATATTTCGTGCTCGATGTACGCGCTGCCGACCATCTGTTTCGGCATGCTCCAGCAAGGAAACAGCATCACGAAGCTCAAGTGACGATGGCTCAACACCTGCGGGAATTGAAGCGAACCGCCGTGCTGTCTCGGT
>RFIK01000161.1 GCA_003695605.1 Chlorobiota bacterium | reverse complement strand
GCACCGATGGAGCAGCAGAAGAGTTCCGCCCTCGATTTTTCGAGCGATGTGGTCATCGAGCTCGATCACTGGCAACGTCGGACGCCATTGCAGAGTGATCTCGGGGACAGCGCGCAAGACAACCACGCTGAATTCTGGCTCCACGTTGCACAACGGTACCTAACCTGGATCGTGCCACCTTCGTGGGCACTCCGCTGGCAGCCGCCCAGAGCTGGGTCGCAGCCTCCGTGGGTAGAGTGGTTCGGTGGTGGCAAACTCAACGCAGCAGAAAACTGTGTGGATCGGCACGCTCACTCATGGCGTCGGAACAAAGCAGCCATCATCTGGGAAGGCGAGCCAGGGGATGTGCGCGTGCTGACCTACGACGACCTCTATCGTCAAATCCAGCGCTTTGCGAACGTACTGCTCGCACTCGGCGTGCGCAAAGGGGATCGAGTGACGATCTATCTGCCGATGATTCCTGAAGCTGTCATTGCAATGCTTGCATGCGCCCGGATTGGCGCGATCCATAGTGTTGTGTTCGGGGGATTTTCTGCTGATGCACTCCGAGATCGAATCAATGACTCGCAGAGCAGCCTGCTAATTACTGCGGACGGCGGATGGCGACGGGGGAGCATCGTTCCACTGAAGCGTAACGCTGATCAAGCGCTCGAGCAGTGCCCAAGCATCCGGCATGTGGTAGTCATCCACCGCGGAGTGGAGGATGCCATGCAAGTTCCGATGCAGAGTGGGCGCGATCTGTGGTGGAATCATCTCATGGATGATGCATCATCAAACTGCCCACCCACGCCAATGGAGAGCGAAGATCCACTCTTCGTTCTTTACACCAGTGGGACGACAGGGAAACCCAAAGGGCAGCTCCATACAACGGGTGGGTATCTCACAGGTGTTGCTGCTACGACCCACTGGGTCTTCGACATTGCCGATGACGATGTCTACTGGTGTACAGCAGACATCGGCTGGATTACCGGTCATAGCTATGTCGTCTATGGGCCGCTTGCCAATGGTGCGACAGTGCTCATGTACGAAGGTGCACCGGATTATCCCGATCGCGATCGGTGGTGGGCGCTCGTCGAAAAGTACGGTGTGACGATCCTCTACACCGCACCGACTGCGATTCGCGCGATGATGCGCTGGGGGGAAGAGTACGTGCGGCGGCACAACCTCGAAAGCCTTCGGTTGCTCGGTAGCGTGGGCGAGCCGATCAACCCGGAAGCGTGGTTGTGGTATTGGGAGCACATCGGGGGCAAGCGCTGCCCTGTTGTGGATACGTGGTGGCAGACGGAAACAGGGTGCATTGTCATAGCGCCACTGGCAGGACGAACGCCACTCAAACCTGGGTCAGCGACGTTCCCATTGCCGGGCTTTGCTGCTGCCGTTGTGGATGATCGTGGCGCGCCGTGTCCACCAGGTGAGCGTGGCTATCTTGTGCTCACCCAACCGTGGCCGTCCATGTCGCGCACGATCTGGGGCGATTCTGAGCGCTACGTCCAGACGTACTGGACTCGTTTCCCGGGGATGTACGCAACAGGGGATGCGGCAGTGTGCGATGAGGACGGTTTCTTCTGGTTGCTTGGACGTACTGATGATGTCCTCAACGTTGCAGGACATCGGCTCAGCACGATGGAGCTTGAGAGTGTTCTTGTCGAGCATCCGGCCGTTGCCGAAGCAGCGGTGATCGGACGGACTGACCCCGTCAAAGGACAGGTACCGGTTGCGTTTGTTACAGTGCGGGAATCCATCCCGATGCGTGGAGGACTTGCTGAGGAGTTGATTGAGTACGTTGCCACGCGGATTGGGGCGTTGGCGCGGCCAACGGAGCTGCATTTTACCGCGGAGCTTCCCAAGACTCGCTCTGGGAAAATCATGCGCCGATTATTGCGGGATATTGCCGAAGGACGCCTGCTCGGCGACACAACAACGCTTGCCGATCCCAGCGTCGTGCAGCATCTTGTGCAGCGGTATCGGGAGGACTAAAATTCAATCTCCCCTGCAAACAAGCGCTGGATTGATATGAGTTTTGGTCTTGCATATATTCGCACGAGCATGGTGGCATAAGGAACATATTTGCATTCCTAATCGGTCAGAGGTGCACTGATTCTTTGCGACTACTCTGAGAGATTACCAATGCAACGTCGGTGGTGGTACTTGTGCAGAGCAAAGCTATTCGCCACATGTGAGGGAAAGTGCATCACTACCCTACAATGCAAAAGTGCACTCTCCTGGTGGATGGGCGAACGTCCTCCTCCAAGGAATGGGGTGCAGCATGCGTACATAGAGACAGATGCAGCGTGTGGGAGGTAGAGCATGCAAATATGTGCTTCCTGTTCAATCATTGTTCAACTACAAGGAGGAAATCATGAAATCTCTTGTTGAATTCTTTGGTTGTGCTACCAAATCGCTTGGCACCATTGCTGCGCCGGTGCTCCTTTCGTTGCAACTGCTGGCTCAACAGCCATGCGGCGTAAGTGTCAACATTATCCCTGCTGGCAAGGATACCATTCAGGGGCCAGCAGGTCCTGTCGAGCGTTGCATCTACCGCGTCTTACTCCTCAACAGCCGGAATGATGTTTATTCCGTTCGTTTCGATCCCATTGCTTCATCAACGAAGATTTGGGCAGCGTCCGTTTCTCCACCATCTGCTGCTTCTGGCACCAGCAGTGGTTCATGGTGGTTCCAATCTTGGCCAGCCTACCCGACATCTAGTACAGCATACCAGATTGGTAGCTTGTACGTCAGTGGCCCAGCACTACATCAGTTTCGCGTGACGTTCAGGAATGCGAACGAACAAACTATCTGTTGGATCGTTGTCGTCGGTCAGTGCGAGACGCGCGACCTAGGGTACCAGGGCGGCTGTCTTGTTCCATCCATCAACATCAGCACTGGCTTCAACCCTGCTACCGGTTCGGTGATTCCGATTACTCCAACGTCCTACGACCCGAACTGGATTGTCATCTCCGACCCACTCCCCACCACAAACGAACCACGACCGGCCAGCGTGATTACGAGCTACGCTAATGTCCCTGGAGGGTGTTGTTGGCATGGACCTTTACCAGGAACACAATGGATAGCTGTCTACAATAATCCTACCAACAGCACCAATGGTGTCTATGTCTTCGAGCGATGCTTCTGCATCGAAGGGAGAACACGTGCAGTGGTCGAGTTGCAGGTGCTTGCTGACGACATCGTTGATTCCATCCTTGTCTGCGGACGGAAGATGACCAACCGCACGCCCAATTACACGCATAATTGGTTCGTAACACCTCCACGAATCTATCGCGATACAGTGAACCTGCAAAGTGGCACGTGCTGTATCCGTGTTTACGTTAGAAACACAAACAACTTTGCCTTTGGTCTCGATATCTCGGGTAGTATTACTACCGTACCCACGGTTGCCCCTTCACTTCTTGCTGATACCTGTTGCAGTAAATCACAATGTTGGATTGTCGGGCAAAAGATCCACGACCTCAACTGCAATGGCAAGATTGACCAAGGCGAGCCGCCATTGAGCGGGTGGACGATAACAGCAATCGCTGGCAGCAATACCTATACTGCAACCACCGGAAGCGATGGGTGGTACAGCATCCAGGTGCCCCCGGGTACCTACACACTTACCGAACAAGTCAAGCCAGGCTTTACGCCATCAACGCCATCGGGTGGGCCGTTCATCGTCACGATTGCACAAGGACAAGTCTTGCAATACGACTTCCTCAACTGCACAGCACAGTCACCGTGTGATACTATCGGCGAACCCCGGCTCGATAGCGCCTGCTGCCAATTCACGATTCCGATTTTCCCAGTCACAAGTCCCACGGGGGTCACGCAGATTCAGTGGTCGCTCTCGGGCGGGACGATGGAGAGCATCACGAACTTCACAGGTTGCAATGCCTCATATCCCAATCCATACGGACAGACAAGTGGCACCATTACGTTCACGCCAGCCTGTACCAACAGCCCGATGAATCTGGCAATGGAGGTCACTCCGACGACTGCCAGCGGTGTGGTGACACTCTACTTGACCATCTACCATGGTCCGAACAAGGTTTGTCGCGACACACTCCAACTCCGATGCTCCCGTGCTCCCATCACCAAGTGCGATGGTCTCGCTGTAGCGCCATACATTTTCAACAATCTCCAGCAGTCCTGGCGTACGTTCACGATCACCAATCTCAAACAGCCTGCATCCCCGATCAAGGAGGTCAAGATTTCATTCAATCCTATGCCGTGCTCGCCGACTTACGTGTGGACGGGTGGAGGATTGAAGGTTGATAATGGGAACCGCAGCTGGGGCTACACAACCAGCGGCACTCCGCCCTACAGCCAGATTTCGATGGCTTGTCCGCCTGCCCAGTCAGGTTCAGCACCGCAAGGTGCAGCAGCCATTAACACCGTTCAATTCAACCTCGGGGTGGACTATACGTGCAACTGGACCGGAAGCGTGACGCTCACCGTCATCCACTGCGATGGCGACACCTGTGTGCTCACCTATCCAAACTGGTGCGCCAAGCCGAGTCCGAAACAGTGCATTATTGGACCTCCTATTGAGATCAGTCTGGGAGCTGCTACCTCGCCGTTGAGGATAGCACGGCTGCTGGAAGTGCAAGTTGACACAGCGTTAGTCCCAGGGCGACCTGAGCTCCATGCCTGCAATGCTACGGTAGTACCTGTCAGCCGCGGTTGGGATGTCGTCGGTGTCAGCATCGAAGACGAACTGACGCAAGACGAACGCGAATCGGGTCGCTATCGCGGCTGGGTTGGCAGTGCCAAACTCACGAAAGCAGATGCCGCTCGGTGGGCACTGGTTGAATTGCAACCGTGCAAGCAGGATACAAAACCCATCAAAAATCCGTGGATTCTGCGTGCAACGCTGGCATCGAGAGAGGCACGACCCGACACACCGCGCGTTGCCATAACCTTCTACGACGCTGATGGGAACCCCATCGCAAGTGACACCGCAAAGGCAGCGATGCAGGTGACATCGGTACCGGTCGAGGTTGTCAGGCCTGCTGGTGGTACCAGCGGCATTTTACAGGTCGTGCCAAACCCGGCAGCTGAGGAGGTGCGGGTTGAGTACGTCCTGGCTCGTCCGAGCGAGGTGACGGTCGAAGTCTGCGACCTACTTGGTAAGTGCCAGCTCAAAGCCGAACTGGGCTGGATGCCGGCGGGGACGAACTCCTTCGGTATGAGCACGGCAGACCTCCCCACGGGTAGCTACATCCTGCGGCTCCGCACCAGCGACGGCGTGCTCACCGCACCGCTCCGCATCGTGCGGTAGCACTGCATCACACACCTCAACGGGCAGCTCTCACCAGAGGGCTGCTCGTTTTTTTTTGTCGAATGACTACTTTTGCACTGGACGTCGGGAACACAACGTGCCGAGTCTGCGTATAAGCGCCCATGCATCCGAGGGGGACACTACGACGCGTGTTCACCTTGCTTGCAGAGCGATGATAGTTTATGTTCCACTTCCCCACAGGTGTCCCCATGGCACTGTCAGAGCTATCGTTTGCACACGCGCAGAGTGCGCAGTGTTTCCTTCATTGGCGTTCACTCAGGGTAGCAGTGTTGCTCGGCGTGATGCTGCTAAGCGGATGGATGGTCCCGCTTTCGGCACAGAACATCGCCGAAGCTTCCGATTCGCTGACGGGATTTTGGATCAAAAAGGTCGTCAGCAACACGCAGATCCCGTCAGGAGTGACGTTCTCCTACACGATCTACTTCTCGTTCCCAGCCGGAACGCAGAACGTAACCATCACCGACGTACTCCCGCCGACTGTTGTATTCCAGAGCTTCTCAGTGACAAGCGCCTGTCCGCCATCGAGCACTGCATTGCCGCCAGCAGGCTCCACCGGTACAGTGCAAGTCGGTTGGGGCGTGCTTCCGAACGGTTGCTCCGGCTCGATGACGATTGTTGTCTCGTTCCCGAACGGCACGACGTGCAACGGTGCGGCGGCACGCAACCGCGTGTGTCTGGCTGGTTCGGTGCTCATCAACGGGCAAGTGATTTTCCGGGAATTCTGCACACCGTTCGTCAGCACGACTGCGCAAGCGGCAAGCACCTGGAGCATCCAAAAGCAACTGCTCGGCTCGACGTATGTCGGGGGCAATTGCCCGCGTGCATTCCCCGGTGATACCGCAACCTACCTTGTGTGCCTTACCAACAATCCCGGGCAATGGGGCTGGAATGGTCAGCTCAATCTGGTCAATGGCACGGTGACAGACGTGTTGCCCAGCGGTGCACAGTTCGTGAGCGCCTCGTGCCCCGTGACTGTGAGCGGGCAGACGGTCACGTGGAACGTGGGGAATCTCTCTGGCACCCAACCCAACAACACGCAGTGCTGCACGCTGAAGGTGTACTACCCAGCGAGCACATTCCCAGCAAATTCCCAAATCACGAACACCGTCACGCTGAGCGGGCAAACGGGAAGCGCACAGAATCCGTGTGGTCCCATCCAGCAATCGAACACACTCTGCTGGCTGAAAGCTACGCCGCCACCACCAACGACCTCAGCTTGGATTGGCAAATGGGGGTCCACCAATGGACAGCCTGGATGTAGCGGTACTTACACAATTCGAATTTGCAACACTGGACAGACGAGCATTTCTTCGGCGACCATCACAGATACCTTGCCTAGCGGTGTGACGGTCACAAGCCTCACGTCTTTTGCGGGATTAGCGGCAAGCCAGAGTGGTGGTATAATCACCGCAACGCTCAGCACTCCTCTCCAGCCCGGGCAATGTCGGGACATCAACATAACATTCACCGTTTCAAGTACAGCAACACCGAATAGCACAATCACGAACTGCGCATGGTTACAGGTCCCGGGCTTGCAGACCCAGAAGGCATGCTGGTCCTTTGTTGTCCAAGCCCCTGCCCCGACTGCCTGCATCGGCAAGGAAATTTGCTCGCCGCAGGCATCGTACTCGCCAGGGCAAATCGTGCGAGTCCGCTTCCGCTTGCAGAACATCGGTGGCCAATCCATCAACGGCGCAACGCTAGTAGATAATCTCCACCCAAGTTTGCAATACGTTGGCAACCCGAGCTTCTATACCAGCAACGCGTGGAACACACCGTGCAATCCCAGCTCAGGCACCAGTTCCTGGACACCAGCACCGACGATCTCGGTTAGTGGGCAAACCATTACGGTGAGCAACATCACTATTCCGGCGACTTGCCAGAATCTCTTCTGGAACGGTTGCGGCTACTACGGGAATGCAGGCGTGCCGTTCTACTGGATTGAATTCGACGCCAAGATTGCCGACACCGCCGCTCTGGGCAACATCCCGAATAGTTACACGCTCTCCGGTGGTGGACTACCGCAGCCGGTGAACTCGAACACAGTGTACCTCTTGGTCACCGGGACGACAGGCTTCACACTCGAAAAGCGCGTCGCCAAAGACACCACCAACTGGCAATCCTCGTTGACAGCGAGCGCCGGTTCGACGGTCAACTACCGCCTGCGAATGAACCTAAGCGGTACGGCGCCACTGCGGTATGCCACGTTCGTTGATTTGCTGCCAATGGACAATGGCTCGAGCGACGGGAAGATTCTCCAGGCGTGTGCCTCGCGTGGCAGTCAGTACAGCCTCACGTATCAAAGCACCGTCGCAAGCACACCCGCCAGCACCGGCTACTCGAATCCTGCAACGACGCTGGCCAGCGCCAACGCAATCAGCACCACTATTGGTGCGCCGTCGCTCTTCCCAACCAGTTGCGGAAGTGCGGGAAGCTGGAGTAGTGGTATTGCTGCCGGTGCGAAGAATCTCGGTTTCGTCTTCGGGACGGTTGGCGCTTCTGCCTCGCCACTGTCGGTGGTCGTCGCAGCGAAACTCGACCCGCAGGCACAACCCGGGCAGATTGCCTGCAACACTTTTGCTGCAGGCGGTGCAGTACGGCATTTGCTCAATAGCAGCACCATCCAGGACGTAGCGATTGGTGCTCTTGAATCGGCGCCGGTCTGCGTGACCGTGGACACTTCTGCACGGTGTTATCGCGTGCAGCCTGCTGGCTCGATTCCAACGCCGGTCGGCATTGTCTCGACCCCGAAGGGCGATGCCTGCAAGTACCAGTGGACCGTGTCGATTTCGAACCCAGGTCCGGCTACCTCGGGCTGCGTGAGCTCGCCGCAGGGACAAGTGACACCGAGCAGCTTCACGCTCCCCACGGGCACGTCCACCCTGACGCTTACCTTCGTGGACATCCCGCCGCAGGATCAGGTGGCATGCTTCATCTTCGGCACACTCGACGCAGCAGGTGTGTGCACGCCGTGTGATACGCTCTGCGTAGACCTCCAGCCCTGTCCGAAACCCGACACTTGCTGCCCGCGCTTTGAGCGTGTGGAGATCAAGTGCAAAGGTCGCGACAGCACGGGCAACCAAGTCTATCAACTCTGTGCCAGTGGGACGCTGCCGTGCAAAGCTTCGATCGTCTTGTCAAGTCCTGATGGAAGCTTTACCCCTGCTGGATTCTCCGCTGGACCAGGTGCGTTCACCATTTGCACGGACTTCACCGATCTGCCGCCTGCTTCATCGGGGGCGATCACGGTGCATTACACGGTGATGGGGCAAGGAGTCGTGCTCTGCCGTGATTCTGCTCGGCTCCAGTTACCACGGTGCCCGACGGCGCCGCGCAATTGCTGCGACCTCTGGCAGCGCGCGCTCCAGACGCAGGTCAAGTGGTACTCGAACGGCACAGTAGTCATCACTGGAACGGCGACCGCAACGGCGCCCATCTCCGCCTTCAAAGCGGCAATCGTCAGTGCGCAGCTCAAGCGCTGGTGTCCCGTCGTTCCGCCGCCGCCGAGCAGTTGGCAGCGGATCTACGGCGACATCACCAGTGGATGGCTCTCGCCGGCACCCGGTGCGGGCGTAATGCTGACGCCGTTCTCGCGGCAGATCAGTTGGGAAGGTCCCGTGCCGGATAGTTGCAAGCGCTGGTTCCCGACAGCATCTCCTGCGACGTTCCAGCTCACGATGCTCTTCCCGCCAGTTTCGGGCTGGAAGTGTGGCGACTCGCTCTGCTTCACGGTGCGCTATACATTCACCGATTGTGAATGCCGCACGTGTGATACGCTCATCACGTACTGCGTGGCGCGCGGCAAGAAATTCCCAGATTTCCCGTGGTTTGCGACCGCTGTTGAACGAACTGCCCCAGATGCGTTTGTGCTCAGAATCAACGGCAGCTCCGTTACCGGTGAAGCCGGGTCCGTTGCAAGACTCACGATGCTGGAGCTGCGTGGCGCTGACTTCGATGACATTCAGGTCTTCGACGACCGTGGCGTTGCCAGCG